>JAUIBM010000177.1 GCA_030428345.1 Alphaproteobacteria bacterium
GACATCGCCCCGCCGGCCGATCTGGTGCAGGCGATGGGCCGCCAGATGAAGGCGGAACGCGACAAGCGCGCCTCGATCCTGGAAGCCGAAGGCAAGCGGCAGGCCGAGATCCTGCGGGCCGAAGGCGACAAGCAGAGCCAGATTCTCCATGCGGAAGGCGAGCGCGAGGCTTCCTACCGCGAGGCCGAGGGCCGCGAAAGACTGGCCGAGGCGGAAGCCAATGCGACGCGCATGGTTTCCGAGGCGATCGCCAATGGCAGTGTGCAGGCGATCAACTACTTCGTCGCGCAGAAATATGTCGAGGCGCTGGGCAAGATCGCGTCGGCCAATAATCAGAAGGTCATCCTGATGCCGCTGGAGGCCAGTTCCGTGCTCGGCTCGCTGGCCGGGATCGGCGAGATCGCCAAGGAGACCTTTGGCGGCGGTTCGCCCAAATCGCCGACGCCGCCCGTGCGCACGGCGCCGCGCACCACCGTTCCGCCCTCGTCCATGCCTCCCCGGTCGAGCGGACCGGAGGGAGAGTAACCATGATCATGACGATTATCCGCGATCTCGGCCCCTGGAATTGGTGGATCCTCGCATTGATGTTGATGGGTCTGGAGATACTGGCTCCGGGCACATTCTTCCTGTGGTTCGGCATTTCCGCCTTCGTGATCGGCACCATCTCGCTGGCGGTGGGCGCAGAGACGACCTTCTGGGTATGGCAGACCCAGCTGGTGCGATTTGTGGTGCTGTCGCTCGTCGCCGCCCTTTTCGGCCGAAAGTTCATGAATGCGAGGGGAAGCAACGACCCGCAGGACCCCGAGCTGAATGAACGCGGCCGGCGCATGATCGGCCGCACCGCGGTTCTCAAGGAGCCGATCCTGGAGGGGCAGGGCAGGGTCACCTTCGGCGAGACGACCTGGCGGATCAACGGACCCGACCTGCCGGCCGGCGCGCGGGTGCGCGTCGTCGCCACGCATTCCAACGAACTGGTGGTCGAGCCGGCCGAAGCCCACGCCTGAACCGGCGCCGCACACCTGAACGCGCGCCGCAGGGGCGGGTCGACCACGGTCAGGCGACGCCGATGCGCAGCAGGTCGTGCAGGTGGACAATGCCGACCGGCTTTTGATCGACCGTGACGATCAGGGTGGTGATGGCGCGCTCGTTGAGGATGGCCATCGCCTTGTTTGCGAGCGTCTCGGGTGAAACGGTCTTGGGCGTGCGGGTCATCACGTCCGCGGCGACCAGCGTCATCATGTTTCGTGTGATGTTGCGCCGCAGATCGCCATCGGTCACGACGCCCACCAGATCGCCGGCCTCGTCGATCACGCCGACGCAGCCAAAGCCCTTCTGAGACATCCGGCTGACCGTTTCGTCCATCGGCGCATGGGCCGCGACCAGCGGCAGTTCGTCTCCGGAATGCATGATCTCGGAAACATGGGTGAGGCTGGCGCCGAGCGATCCGCCGGGGTGCAGCACCCTGAAATCGCTGGGCGAAAAGCCCCGCCCCTCAAGCAGGGCGATTGCAAGAGCGTCGCCAAGCGCCAATTGCATCATGGTCGAGGTGGTGGGCGCAAGATCGTGCGGGCAGGCTTCCTGAACCCTCGGCAGTTCCAGGCATATGTCGCTCTCGCGGCCAAGGGTCGAGGCCGGGTTGGCGGTCATGGCGATCAGCGGGATGGAAATGCGCCCGGTATAGGCCAGGAACCCCTTCAACTCGGCCGATTCGCCCGACCAGGACATCGCGATCACGGCGTCGTCGCGGGCGATCATGCCCAGATCGCCGTGATTGGCTTCGGCGGGATGCACGAAGAAGGCGGGCGTACCCGTCGAGGCGAAGGTGGCGGCGATCTTGGACCCGATATGGCCGCTCTTGCCGATGCCAGTGACGATGACCCGGCCGCCGATTTGCGAAATTGTGTCTACAGCCCTGACAAACGCCTCTCCGAGGCCGTTTTCCAGCGCCTCGGCCAGCGCCTGCAGGCCGTTCGTCTCGGTTGTCAGCGTGCGGATGGCTGAGGCGATTTCCAGATTGTCGGTCATTGCGGCCCGTCGATTTTGCATATGCATCCCGCCCGCCCGTCTACACGATTTCGAAAGGGCTGTAACGCCCGCGATGGTGGCGAAACCTCGCGTTAACCATGCCCGTTTACGATTTGCCGGCAACCGGAGCGCTCCGGACTGGAACGAATCATGCCGCTTCCCGCATCAGACCGGCTTTCCCGCCGCCATTGCGTCCATGCAGCCTTCGTGGCGGCGCTTTGCCTCGCCATGGCCTGGTCGGAGGCTGCATTGGCGCAACGCGTCGATGGGGGGACACCCGGGGCGCTGCTGCGCCCGTCGATCGGTTCGGGCGAGGCGGCGGGCGGGGAAGACGATATCTTTTCCGATGGCGGAATCGGGCAGGAAGAGCGTGACGCCAAATTGGCCGAACCCATCGACCTGCAGCGCACGCTGCCGCTCTCCGATGATGCGCAGGGGCGCGCCGAAAGCGCTTCGGCCGAACCGCCGGTCGCCAGCGATCCGGACGCGCTTGTGCCTGGTCCCAGGGACAATCTGCGCATGGGCGCGGTGGAGCCGGGCGTTGCCTCCCCGGCCGAAGCCGATCCGTTCCTGCCGACCGGATTTCGCGCGGGAACGTGGCAGGTCTTCACGCGGCTCGACCAGGCCTTGGGGTACACGAACAACACCTCGAGCGTCGCCGGCGGAAAGCCGGGCTCCTTCTCGCGCACCAAGGCGGGACTGACAATGCGCTCCGACTGGGCGCGTCACGAGGCGTCGGTCGAAGCCAATGGCAGCGTCGACCATTTCCTGTCGGGCGAAGAAAAAGACATTCCGCAGGTCGATGTGACCGGCGCGTTGCGGCTCGATCTCATCGACGGCGTCGCGGCCAATCTGCGCGCCACCTACAACTATTCAACCGAGGCGACAAACAGCGACGCCCTGGGGGGCGGCGTAAGCGAGCGCCCGGGCGTCAACGCCTTTGGAGCCTCTGCCGAGATCGCGCGGAGTGGCGGCAAGGTGGATTTCTCCCTGCGCGGCTCGGCCGATCGCACCCTTTACGATGTAGCGACGACCACAGGCGGCGGGCTGCTCGACCAGGCCGATCGCGACAACACGCTCTACCAGGCGACGGCGCGGGCCGGATACGGCGTCAGCGAAGCGATGCGGCCCTTCGTGCAGGCCGCCATCGGCCGCCGCATTCACGATCTCACGGTCGACCGAAACGGCGAAAAGCGCGACAGCACGCGTTACGACCTTCAAGTCGGCCTTGCCGTCGATCTGGGAGAGAAACTGCGCGGGGAAGCCTCGGTGGGCTATCTGGCCGAGGTCTTCGACGATAGCGGATTGCGGACGCTCGCCACCCCTTCGTTCAACGCCAATCTGGTCTGGTCTCCAGAAAGGGAGACGCAGGTGACATTCACCGCCGCGACCAGCCTTTCGGGATCGACCACGGCCGGGGAAAGCGGGTCTTCGGTCCAGGATATCGGCGTCGAGGTGGAGCGCCACATTCGCGAAAGGCTGACCGGCCACGCCGATGCGGGCCTGCAAATCGAGACCTTCGATGCGACAGGCGACCGAGACTTCACCTGGACGGCCGGCGCCGGCCTCAAATACTGGATCAACCGCTTCATGGGCGTCACGGCCGATGTCGGCTATGAGCGCCTCGACAGTTCCGACCCGGCGAGCTCCTACGAGGCGGCAACCGTGATGGTCGGCGTCTCGCTGCAGCGCTGAGCGCGGCGTTGGGCTATTTCTTCGGGCTGACCTCGCTCAGCAGCGCTTCCATTTCCGGACGCAGGATCTGGGAAAGCTCCGGATTGGCGAGCGCATAGGCGATATTTGCCTTGATGAACCCTTCCTTGGAGCCGCAATCGAAGGTCCGGCCGGTAAAGGTATAGCCGAAGAAGGGCTGTTTCTCGGCAAGCGTCAGCATGGCGTCGGTCAACTGGATTTCACCGCCCGTGCCGGCCTGCTGGGTCGCCAGGATCGAGAAGATCTCCGGCTGGAGAATGTAGCGCCCGTTGATGAAGAGGTTCGAAGGCGCGGTGCCCCGCGCCGGCTTTTCCACCATGCCCTCCAGGCGAAAGCCGCCCTCAACATCCTGGCCGCGCATGACGATGCCGTATTTGTGGGTCTCCTCCATGGCGACTTCCTCGGTGGAGACGATGTTGCCTCCGACCTTCTCATACAGTTCCACCATGGAAGACAGGCAGCCCTTTTCGTACTGCATGATCATGTCCGGCAACAGCAGGGCGAAAGGCTCGTCGCCGACTATCTCCCGCGCGCACCAAACCGCATGGCCAAGTCCGAGCGGGGCCTGCTGGCGCGTGAAGCTGGTCTGGCCCGGCGCGGGCAGGGCGGCCTGGAGGATCTCCAGCGCTTCGGTCTTGCCACGGTCCTGCAAGGTCTGCTGCAACTCGACCTGGATGTCGAAATGGTCCTCGATGACACCCTTGTTGCGTCCGGTGACGAAGACGAAATGCTCGATGCCGGCAGCCCGCGCCTCCTCGACGACATATTGGATCACCGGCTTGTCGACGACCGTCAACATCTCCTTGGGCACGGCCTTGGTGGCGGGCAGAAAGCGGGTTCCAAGTCCGGCAACCGGAAAGACAGCCTTTCTTACGGGGCGGTATCGGGACATTGGACCTCCATGGTTAAGTTTCCGTGGTTTCAATCACTACGGTTTTAGTACGCCGATTGGCATAAAACCAATCATCGCCTGCTAGGTTCCCGGGATGACGGCGCTTTCGACAGGCCGTCTTTGCCAGAAGAAATTTCAGCGAGGCGGGAACGCGTATGAGTGTGCTGGTTACCGGCGGAGCCGGCTATATCGGAAGCCACATGGTTTGGGAACTCCTCGACAAGGGCGAGGACGTTGTCGTGATCGACAATCTTTCCACCGGTTTCGACTGGGCGGTTGCGCCTCGCGCCAAATTCGTCCTCGGCGATATTGGCGACATGAAACTCGTCACCCGCGTGATCGAGCAGAATTCGGTCGACACCATCATTCATTTCGCGGGTT
The DNA here is from genome assembly GCA_030428345.1 of Alphaproteobacteria bacterium. Lineage (GTDB taxonomy): Bacteria > Pseudomonadota > Alphaproteobacteria > Rhizobiales > Rhizobiaceae > BOKV01. Next base: position 5,012 of record JAUIBM010000177.1, read on the forward strand.
CTGTCGTCGTTCCCGAATCGCTCGAGAAGCCGCTCGAATATTACGAAAACAACACCGTGAAGACCCGGAACCTCATCCAGGTGGCGGTCAATACGGGAATCGACAAGTTCATTTTTTCCTCGACCGCCGCCGTCTATGGCGCGCCGATGACCTCCGGCCCGATTCGCGAAGACGCTGTTCTCAACCCGATGTCGCCTTATGGCTCCTCCAAGTTGATGAGCGAGATCATGCTCCGGGACACCGCCGATGCGCATGGCATGCGTTACGTGATGCTGCGATATTTCAATGTGGCCGGCTGCGATCCCGATCGCAGAACCGGCCAGTCGACCGTCGGCGCCACCCATCTCATCAAGATCGCCTGCGAAGCGGCGCTGGGCAAGCGCAGCAACATGCGCGTATTCGGCACGGATTACGAAACGGCTGACGGATCGTGCGTGCGAGATTTCATTCACGTCAGCGATCTGGCGGCCGCCCACTACGCCGCGCTCAACTTCCTGCGGCAGGGCGGGCTGAAGTTCACGGCGAATTGCGGCTATTCGCGCGGCTACTCGGTGCTTGAAGTGGTCGACGCGGTGCAACGGATTTCCGGCAACAAGTTCCCGGTTATTCGCGATCAGAGACGTCCCGGGGATATTCCGGCGCTTGTCGCCAATTCCCACCGCATCCAGAGCAGGCTTTCCTGGACGCCGCGCTTTGACGACCTGGATTTTATCGTCGAGACCGCGCTTGCCTGGGAGCGCAAGCTTGAGGGCATCCGCCCGGCGGTCGCCGCCGGCTGACTTGCCGTCAGCCCTGCGCGAGACATCTTGCGAAGACCGTTTGCCCGCGTCCGGGCGCTGATGTTTCATGCGGGGCCGTGGCTGCTGGGGCTTTGCGGCCTGTAGTGTGCTGCCAGGAATTTCCCTTTGCAGCTGCAGCCACACAACATTGCGGTATGCATTCCGTTCCGATTTCCGACAATCAGACCAGCCCGCAAAAGGGCGGGCGGCATGTTCATTCCTTCGCGCTGCCGGAAAGCCTGCTTTCCGCAGCGGTTGCAGTGCAGCAATACGCCGGACTCTCAACCGCCACAATAGCTGCCTATTACCCCGGGTAAACGGATTGTTGGGATTTTTGGTTAAAATGTCCTGCATAAACCGGCACGAGACGAACGGAGGGTTCCATGACCGGCCGAACTGGCGTGCAATCGAGGCAGCGCCCCATCGCATTTTCAATCTTCCACATCCGGATGCTGCTTGCCGCAGCGTTGCTGGTCGCCGCAACGCTTTCGGTGTCTGACGCAAGGGCCGATCCCGCCTTTCGCAAGTGGATCGGGCAGTTCCGCTCGGTAGCGCTGAAGGCAGGCGTTTCCTCGGCGGTCTATGCCGGGACGCTGGGCAGCGTCCAGGACCCTGATCTCGAAACCCTTGAAAAGATGAATCGGCAGGCCGAGTTCAACACCAAGATCTGGGATTA
>JAUIBM010000178.1 GCA_030428345.1 Alphaproteobacteria bacterium
GGAGGACATCGTCGCCGAGCCGCGCAGCCACACCGGCGCCTTCCTGAAGGAATTGCTGGAACGCCGACCGGCCAAACGGAAAGCGGCGGCGGAATGAACGCCGAGCGGATCGTCGAGCGCCGATGGTGGGTCGCCGTGTTGCTGACATTCGTTGGAAACAGCGGATACCTCTATCTAGGTCGGCCGCGAAGGTTTTTCTTGTTCTCGGTGTTGGCGATCGTCCTGTCGGTCGCGATGAGCCACGGCTTGTGGGGAGTTCTTGCCTCCCGACTTGCGATGATCCTGTGGTTCCTGGCCGCTGGCGGAATCAGCATTTGGGTTGTGGCAGAGCAGGTTCTGATCGCGCGTAAGACAAGGAACTATCACCTTAGGCGATACAATCGGGGCTGGGTTTACGTCCTTGTTTTCGTGCTTACTTTTCTTGTCTCATCGCTCGCGCAATGGCTGGTGACGGGAAAAGTCTTTCCTGGCAACGCAGTACGTTCCTTTGCATTTCCGTCTGGCAGCATGCTTCCGACGATAGAAGTTGGAGACCGCTTTTTCGTGGACATGCGACGATACGAACACGATCTCCCGCAACGTGGCGACATTGTCTTATACTTTCGAGAGAATGGAGGAGACCGTTGGTACGCGTCTCGCGTTATGGGTCTGCCGGGCGAGCGCATTCAGATGGTCGACGGCAACGTTATCATCAACGGCGTTGCATTGACGCGCGAGAGGCTGGAGCCTGCGGAAGCCACCACATCCGGCGAAGGTGTTCCGACATATCGCGAGTTTTTGGAAGACGGAACAAGTTACACCGTCCAGGAGGTTTCGGACAATTCGAGCGGCGACAATACGCCCGCCTTCGAAGTTCCCTTAGGGCACTATTTCATGATGGGCGACAATCGCGATAATTCCCTGGACAGCCGCTTTGAGCCCGGACCCGTGCCGGCGGAGCGAATCGGCGGGAAAGCAATCTGGGTTTATTGGAGCCGGAAATGGAGCCGGATCGGAGCAAACCTTGACTAGGGCAGGTCTTCCATATGCGTCAGGCGCCAGCGCGGCAATATGGAACTCGCCGGTTGGCGACGTCTGCGTTGCGGGCACAAGCGGCGGCCTTCAATGCTTCGTTGCCTCCTGGAGCGTTGCATCGTGAGCCGAGGTATCATTCGCGCCGGCATGGGCGGCTGGACGTTCGAACCCTGGGAGGGAACTTTCTATGCGGACAAGCTGGCGAAGAAGCGCCAGCTCGAATATGCCAGCCGTCAGGTGCCGACGATCGAGGTCAACGGCACCTATTACTCCACATTCAAGCCGCCTACCTTCGCCAAATGGGCGTCGGAGACGCCGGAAGGCTTCGTGTTCAGCCTCAAGGGCAATCGCTTCGTCACCAATCGCAAGGTGCTGGCGACGGCCGGTGAGTCGATCGCGCGGTTCCTGGGTTCAGGCCTCAGCGAACTGGGCGAAAAGCTCGGACCGCTCCTCTGGCAATTCGCGCCGACGAAGAAATTCGAGCAGGATGATTTTTCGGCGTTTCTGGAGTTGTTGCCGCGCCAGCAGGATGGTGTGCCGCTGCGTCATGCGTTGGAAGTGCGCCATCCCTCGTTCGCCGTTCCCGAATTCGTAGAGCTGGCGGCAAGGCATGACGCCGCAATCGTCATTGCCGACCATGCGAGCTACCCCCTGATCGGCGATGTGACGGCGGATTTCGTCTATGCCCGCCTCCAGACGGGAAACGACGACAACCCCGCCTGCTACGACGACGCGTCGATGGCGCTGTGGGCGGATCGCGCGCGGCAATGGGCGTCGGGCGAGAACCCCGGCGATCTTCCAATGGCCGCGCCCGGGCGATCCCCGGCCTCGCTCCCCAGGGACGTGTTCGTCTATTTCATCCGTGAGGGCAAATCGCGCGCCCCGTTCGGCGCCGCAGCCTTCATGAAGCGGGTTGCCGCATAGGTCAGACGCCCGCAAGCCCGATTGGTGCAGCGCGGCAAAGAGCGGCCGGAGGCGCGTCGCTGCTCCGCCTTCGCCCCCAAGAACATGAAGTGATTAATGTTTTTGCATCAGCCGGTCGTTCTTCGGGCAATCGGCGCGCAATTCCGCCTGCAATTTTTTTGCGTTGCACAATCATCATTGCTGCCATGCACAAACGTCTCTTTTAAGTCCGGATGCGCAAGCCTATGTTTGCATCATGAACGGAGCAAGCACCGTTCGAAGAAAGAAGATGAGGCAAGACAATGGACATCGTAGGCAAGTTCAAGGGCTGGCGCGCATATCGCAAGACGGTCAGCGAGCTTAGCGCCCTTTCAAATCGCGAGCTCTCCGATCTGGGCATTTCGCGCTCGGATATCCCGTTCGTCGCACGCAAGGCGCGCTGAACCACTTCGCGGAAAGTTCCGCGACAAGACGAAATACCAATACCTGCGGCGCCTATCCTCCTCCCGGGCAATGCAGGGTAGCGAACCGGGTTCATCCTCCTCCCGGACCCGGTACGTGAACAAGGACGCCCGCCAACCTCCTCCCTGGCGGGCGTTTTTGCGTCCGCAATTGTGTTGCGCCCCTTCCGCGGCGCAGATTGCCTGCCGGTTCGCAAACCGCTATCTCAGGGCAATGGACAACAAGCTTCACATCATTGGCGGCGGCCTGGCGGGTTCGGAAGCAGCGTGGGCGGCGGCCAATCTCGGCGTACCCGTCATCCTGCACGAAATGCGGCCGGTGCGCGGCACGCCCGCTCACCAGACCGAGGGCCTTGCCGAACTCGTCTGCTCCAATTCATTCCGCTCCGACGACGCGCAGACCAATGCGGTCGGGGTGTTGCACGCCGAATTGCGGCTCGCCGGTTCGCTGGTGATGGCCATGGGCGACGCAAACCAGGTGCCAGCCGGCGGCGCGCTGGCCGTCGACCGGGACGGATTTTCCCGGGCGGTGACGGCGGCGCTGGAAGCCCACCCGCTCATCGAGATCGTCCGCGAGGAAGTGGACGGGCTGCCCCCCTCCGACTGGGCGAAGACGATCATCGCGACAGGGCCGCTCACCTCGCCCGCACTTACCGAGGCCATCGCGGCCGCCACCGGCGAGACGTCGCTCTCCTTCTTCGACGCGATTGCCCCGATCGTGCATTTCGATTCCATCGACATGGACATCGCCTGGTTCCAGAGCCGCTACGACAAGGTCGGTCCCGGCGGCACGGGCAAGGACTATATCAACTGCCCGCTCGACAAGACGCAATACGAGGCCTTTGTCGACGCGCTGCTTTCGGGCGAGAAGGCCAGCTTCAAGGATTGGGAGGACGTGCCCTATTTCGACGGCTGCCTGCCAATCGAGGTGATGGCCGAACGCGGCCGCGAGACCCTGCGCCACGGCCCGATGAAGCCGATGGGCCTGACCAATGCGCACAATCCTTCCGTCAAGGCTTACGCCGTCGTGCAATTGCGACATGACAATGCGCTCGGCACGCTGCACAACATGGTCGGCTTCCAGACCAAGCTGAAGCATGGCGAGCAGGCCCGCATCTTCCGCATGATCCCGGGCCTCGCGAACGCCGAATTCGCACGCTTGGGCGGCCTGCATCGCAATACCTATCTCAATTCGCCGAAACTGCTCGATGAAACGCTGCAATTGAAGGCGCGGCCGGGCCTGCGTTTCGCCGGACAGATCACTGGCTGCGAAGGGTATGTGGAATCGGCCTCCATCGGCCTTCTCGCCGGGCGCTTTGCCGCGCTTGAACTGCTGGGGCGTCCCTGCCCGCTACCGCCGGTCACCTCGGCCATCGGCGCGCTGCTGCATCACATCACCAGCGGCCACGTCTCCTATGATGAGGATTCCACCAGCAATACCGGGCGCTCCTTCCAGCCGATGAATGTCAATTTCGGCCTGTTTCCCGCGATCGACATCGACAGGGACGCCGATGGCCGGAAGCTGCGCGGCAAGGAAAAGTCGCTGGCCAGGAAGCGCGCAATGGCCGCAAGGGCGCTTGCCGACTGGAAGACCTGGCTCGATGACACCCGATTGCAGCAGGCGGCGGAGTAGATGGCATGACGATGGAACTTTCCTTCTTCCGGCTCTCGCTTGACGGCCCGATCGCCCATCTCGCCATGAACCGGCCGGAAAAAGCCAATGGCATGAACCCGGCCTTCTGGGAGGAGCTGCCGCGTATCGTGAGGGATCTGGATTGCAAGCCGGAAATCCGCGTGCTTGTGGTCAGCGGCGAAGGAAAGCATTTTTCAGGCGGCATGGATCTGGCCGCCTTCAACGATATCGCGGCGATGACAAAGGCCGAGCCGGCGCGCGCCGCATTCGCGCTGCGGCGGCTGATCCTCAAGCTGCAGGACAGTTTCACCGCGCTGGAGGCGGCCCGCTTTCCGGTCATCGCTGCCGTGCACGGCGCCTGCCTGGGCGGCGCGATCGACATGATCTCGGCATGCGATCTGCGCCTCGCGGCCGCCGACACGTCCTTCGGGATCGAGGAAATCCATATCGGCATGGCGGCGGATGTTGGCACGCTGCAACGCCTGCCAAAGCTCGTCGCCCCCGGCATCGTCAAGGAACTGGCCTATACCGGCAGGCGCTTTTCGGCCGAGGAAGCAAAGGCCTGGGGCCTGGTCAATTCCGTTCATGCGGATCGTGACGCGACGATCGCCGCCGCAACGACGCTGGCGCGCGATATCGCGGAAAAATCCCCCATCGCCATCGCCGGGATCAAGCGCGCCGTGGACTTTGTCCGCGACCATGCCGTCAGCGACGGGCTGGAGCAGATCGCCTCGTGGAACGCAGGCATGCTGCGGCCGGAGGAATTGATGACCGCCCTTCAGGCGAAGATGTCCAGGAAGCAGGCCGTCTTCGCCGATCTGCTGGCGGATTGATCGTCCGGACGAGCTCGATGATCAGTGGAGCGTGAATTCTCCGCCGACCGTCCGCAATTCAGCAGGCTGGATCAGTTTGCGATGCGCCACCTGCACGGAGTGCAGCGGCCCTTCGATCTTCTCCTGCCAGAAGGCCAGAAAGCGCTTGAGTTCGGGAAATTCTGGGAACAGATCGTAGTTCTGCCAGATGAACTCCTGAACCAGCGACTGGGCGTCGGGCAACCGGTAGAGGATGTTTGCCGTCGTGAGCCCATAGCCGTCGATCTGTTTGACGAACGCTTTGCTTGCCTTCATGAAATCACCTCTTGCTGCGTCTTCCTCCCGCTACAGTGTGTCGCGGGTGCGCCGGACTGACAAGCCGGAGAATTCGATTTTCCGTTTCAAAGCAGTAGATTAGCAGCATTTGCATCAGAGTGCTGACAAGCCGTTGGCACTCTGTCTTCGCGAGTGCCAAAATTTTTCCGGCCACCTCTTGAAACCGTTTCGGGTCTCTACCAGATCACGCCCGCGCGGGCCGCTTCTGGCCGCGAGGATTCAACCAACCGACATCTGGAGGAAGCTTTCCATGAAGTTCCGTCCCCTACATGATCGCGTCGTCGTAAGGCGGATCAATTCGGAGGAAAAGACCGCAGGCGGCATCATCATTCCCGACACCGCAAAGGAAAAGCCGCAGCAGGGCGAGGTCATCGCCGTAGGCCCCGGCGCCCGAAACGAAAAGGGCGAACTGGTCGCGCTCGACGTAAGCGTCGGCGACACGGTGCTGTTCGGCAAATGGTCCGGGACCGAAGTCAAGATTGCCGGTGAAGAACTCCTGATCATGAAGGAGTCCGACATCATGGGCGTCCTGGACGACACCGTTGCGGCGAAGAAGGCCGCCTGACCTCAGACCGAAAGTTGAAGGAGCTAAGCAATGGCTGCCAAGGAAGTGAAATTCTCCATCGACGCGCGCGATAAGATGCTGCGCGGCGTCGACATTCTCGCAAACGCCGTGAAGGTCACGCTCGGACCGAAAGGCCGCAATGTCGTGATCGAGAAGTCGTTCGGCGCGCCGCGCATCACCAAGGATGGCGTCACGGTGGCGAAGGAAGTCGAACTTGAGGACAAGTTCGAGAACATGGGCGCGCAGATGGTGCGCGAGGTTGCCTCCAAGCAGAATGACCTGGCCGGTGACGGCACCACCACCGCCACGGTGCTGGCCCAGGCGATCGTGAAGGAAGGCGCCAAGGCCGTCGCCGCCGGCATGAACCCGATGGACCTGAAGCGCGGCATCGACATCGCCGTCGAGGCCGTGGTCAAGGACCTTCAGAAGAACGCCCGCAAGGTCACCTCCAACAGCGAGATCGCCCAGGTCGGCACGATTTCGGCCAATGGCGACAGCGAGATCGGCGACATGATCGCCAAGGCGATGGAAAAGGTCGGGCACGAGGGCGTCATCACGGTCGAGGAAGCCAAGACCGCCGATACGGAACTCGATGTCGTCGAGGGAATGCAGTTCGACCGCGGCTACCTCTCGCCCTATTTCGTCACCAACTCGGAGAAGATGCGGGTCGAACTCGAGGACCCCTACATCCTCCTGCACGAAAAGAAGCTCTCCAACCTGCAGGCCATGCTTC
>JAUIBM010000179.1 GCA_030428345.1 Alphaproteobacteria bacterium
GTGCTTGTCGATGTCCGAACGGTAGATCGGACGGTCCGGCGGCCTTCCCTCGCCCCCGAACAGGCCATAAAGAATGGTCGGATCCGATTGAAGCCGCATCTTCTTGTTCAGACGGTTGATGAAGACGCTGGCGACGCGCGGACGCTCGTCCGCCCTGCCGGTCTCCTTCTCGACGATTGAGGCCAGGATCACCAATTCCTCGGGCGTCTTCAGCGGCAGGCCATCGATGCGCTTGCGCCATATTTCGGCGAGTGCGCGCTGCTGCTGCCGCTGCATCTGGGCGAGGATATCGGCGCGCGAGGTTCCCCGCTGGAAGGGATAGGTGTCGGGCATCAAGCTGCCTTCCGGCGGAAGCTCCTTCGGCAGATCTCCGACCAGCATTTCATTGGCGCGCAACCTCTCGAATATCTTGTAGGTCGTCAGGCCTTCGGGGAAGGTGATCTTGTAGAGAATGCCCTTGCCTGAACGGATGGTCTGCATGACATCCTGCATGCTCATGCCGGGCGAGAAGGCGTATTCCCCCGCCTTGAGGTCGGCGCCCGCCCCGCTGGCCCGCACGCCGGCGACGAAGAGCCATTCGCTGTCGATGATGTTTGCGGCCTTCAGCTGCTCGGCAATTCGCGAAACGCTGCTACCCTCCCTGATAACCAGGGTGCGCGTCGTCTCCAGCGGCCCGGGTTCGGCAAACCGCAACTTGCCGAAATATATTGCGGCAAAGGCTGCCAGAACGGACAGCACCATCAGCGTGATCAGGAAATTGAGGACCACGACAATGACGTGCCGCGCATGCTGGGAGCGCTTGGGCGGCGGTGGCGGCGCAGACGGTTGCAGCGCCTCGTGAGCCGTTCGAGGCCGCGACCCCCCGAAGCCGTTTCTTGAAATATCGCTCATACGCCCGCCCGTGACCGGCGCACTTTCAACAGACGCATTTCGCCTCCCAGTTCCAAATCGCTCACTCTATTTCGCAAGCGGGCCAGAATGTGACGCCAGCGCCAGCCCGCCGGCGGACCGGTGCGTGCCGGACATTACACGCCCCGAAGGATGAGGGAAGCATTGGTCCCGCCAAATCCGAAGGAATTGGAAAGCGCGATGTCGACTTTGCGCTTTCTGGCCTTGTGCGGAACCAGATCGATGACGGTTTCGCGCTCCGGATTATCGAGATTGAGGGTCGGCGGGACGATCTGGTCGCGAATCGCGAGAATGCAGAAGATCGCCTCCACAGCGCCGGCCGCGCCAAGCAAATGCCCGATCGCCGACTTGGTGGAAGACATGGATGTCGAGGAAGCGGCATCGCCAAGCAGGCTTTCCACCGCTTTCAGTTCAATCGTGTCGGCCATGGTCGAGGTGCCGTGGGCGTTCACGTAATCGATGTCGGAAGGCTGGATGCCGGCGCGTTTCAGCGCGGCGCGCATGCAGCGCAATGCGCCGTCGCCGTCTTCGGCCGGAGCGGTGATGTGGTAGGCGTCGCCCGACAGGCCGTAGCCGATTACCTCGGCGTAAATTCTGGCGCCGCGCGCCTTGGCGTGCTCCAGTTCCTCCAGCACCACAATGCCCGCTCCCTCGCCCATGACGAAACCGTCGCGGTCGCGATCATAGGGGCGCGAGGCGCGGGTCGGATCGTCGTTGTAGTCGGTCGACAAGGCCTTGCAGGCGGCAAAACCTGCGATGGAAATGCGGGAGATCGGGGACTCGGTGCCGCCCGCCACCATGACGTCGGCGTCGCCCAGCATGATCAATCGAGCGGCGTCGCCGATCGCATGGGCGCCAGTGGAACAGGCCGTCACCACGGAGTGATTCGGGCCCTTGAGGCCGTGGCGAATGGAGACATGGCCCGAAGCCAGGTTTATCAGCCTGCCCGGGATGAAGAACGGGCTGACGCGCCGCGGCCCCCTCTCCTGCAGCACCAGCGCGGTCTCTGCGATACCGGCGATTCCGCCAATTCCAGAACCGATCAGCGTACCGGTGGCGCACTGGTCCTCGTAGGATTCGGGATGCCAGCCGGCATCGTCCAGGGCCTGGGTCGCCGCGGCGACCGCGTAGACGATGAAGGGATCGACCTTGCGCTGTTCCTTCGGCTCCATCCAGTCGTCGGCCTTGAACGTGCCGTCGGCGCCATCGCCCAGCGGAATTTCGCATGCGATCTTTGCCGCAAGATCCTCGACGTCGAATTGCGCGATCCGTTTCGCCGCGCTCTGGCCGGCGAGCAGGCGCTGCCAGCTTGCCTCGACGCCGCATGCCAGCGGGGAGACCATGCCCAAGCCGGTTACGACGACTCTTCTCATGTGAAACTGCTTTCTGTTGCTCGTGCGGAGGCGCTCATATCGCGGCGCAACATCCGGGACTCCAAACGAAAAACAGGCGGCCCGAGCGACCGCCTGTCAGACTTGCTTCGCAAACAAAACCGCCGCAACGCGTGCGGAACGGCCGCGATCCTGCCGTTCAGGCGGTTGCTTTCTCGACGAATTTGATCGCGTCGCCGACCGTCTGGATGTGCTCGGCGGCATCATCGGGAATCTCGACACCGAATTCTTCTTCGAACGCCATGACCAGTTCGACGTTATCGAGCGAGTCGGCGCCCAGATCGTCGATGAAGCTGGCGTTCTCGGTTACCTTTTCCGATTCAACATCGAGGTGCTCGATGACAATCTTCTTGATGCGTTCAGCAATATCGCTCATCTGGCGGATCCTCGACTGATTGTTTCGCTGGACCGTTGTTACTCGGCCCTCGTTTCAAGATCAAGCTGGCCCGTGTGGAAGGGAAGGCCCCATCACCCACTGCGGATTTGGTCATTTCCGGGCTAGCAGTCAAGGCGCTCCGGAAGGAACCTCCCAAAGCCTTGACAGGGTTGAATATCCCGGAAAAAGCGCCGCTCGATTAGCATATCCCCAAGGCAGTTTCCAGCATCTTTGTCCGCCGGGCCAGCGCCTCACGCCGCGATCCTGGCGAATCGATCCGCCAGCATGGCGAGACAGGCAGAAAGCGCCAGCGCCAGGGCGGCGAGCATCGAGGCTAGGTAGAGACTGCCGGAACGCTCGAACAGGAAGCCGGCGACAACCGGCCCGAGCATCTGCCCGAAGCCGAAGGCCGCGGTCATCAGCGCGATCGGGCGGGCCGGATTGGCCGGCGACATCTGCCGCGCCTGGGCAAGCCCGATGGAGGTGACCGCCATGAAGGTCGCGCCCAGCAGAACGGCGGAGAACAGCAAGGCGGAAGGATGGATGACTAGGACCGAGAGCGCAACGCCCGCCGCTTCCGCCACGCAGGCGGCGGCATAGCCGATGGCGGGCCGCGACCAGGCCGAGACCTTGTTCCACGCCCATACCGAGGGCACGCCCGAAAGGCCGACCACCATCCAGACCCAGGGCTCGACGGGCGCCAGCGTCGGATCGGCCTTCGCCATCGCATTGATGAAGGTCGCGGTTACCACGTAGCCGAAGCCGAACAGTCCGTAGCTGACGATCAGCGTCGCCAGGGGGCGCACCGAGGCCGGCAAGGCCGATCCGCCAGACGCCGCCGGCTGGACCGGCGCCGGCGCGACCGGAGGCAACAGTGCGAGGGCGAGCGCGGCGGCCACGGTGCTGGCGACCGCCGACCAGAACCAGATCGCCTGCCAGTGGAAATGCGCCGACGAAAGCAGGGTGACCAATGCCGCGGAGCCGGCGATTCCCAACCCGACCCCGCCAAAATGCAGCGCGATCAGTCCGGGACGACGCGCCCGGGCCAGTTGGCTCATGACGATGGAGGTTATGAAGATCATCGCGAAGGCGCTGGCCACGCCGGAAAGAAAGCGCGTGGCCGCCATCGCGGCGAAGCCCGGACCAAGGCTCATGGCCGCCGTGGTGGCAAGGCTCGCGGCGATGCCGCAGGAGAACCAGAACCGGCGGCGGGCGACAAACACACCGGCCGAGGCGATGATCGCGCCCAGCAGATAGCCCAGATAGTTCGCGCCCGCCACAAGCCCAGCATCGCCGGCGTCGAGCGCACCCTCGCCGATCATCAGCGGGAGGATGGGCGTATAGACAAACCGCCCCACACCCATCGCCGTCGCCATGGCGAGAAGCCCCGCAAGGGCGGTGCGCATTGCAGGGCTCATTGCGATCGACGTGGCGCGCCGCATGGCGCCAACCGCCGGTCAGATCATCGCCATACCGCCGTTGACATGGATCGTCTGGCCGGTGACATAATTGGCCTCGCTGCTGGCGAGGAACAGCACCGCGGCAGCAATGTCATCGCCCACGCCCATGCGCTTCATCGGCACGGCGCCCAGAATCGCTTCCTTCTGCTTGTCGTTCAGCTTGTCTGTCATGGCGGAAGTGATGAAGCCGGGCGCGACGCAGTTAACCGTCACGTTGCGTGAGGCGATCTCCTGGGCGAGGGATTTGGTGAAGCCGATCATGCCGGCCTTCGACGCGCAATAATTCGCCTGGCCGGGATTGCCGGTGACGCCGACAACCGAGGTGATGTTGACGATGCGGCCCGCCTTTCGGCGCATCATGGGATAGGCGATCTCCCGCGTCAGGCGGAATACCGAGTTGAGGTTCACCTCGATGACATCATCCCAGTCCTTGTCAGACATGCGCGCCAGCAGGCCGTCGCGGGTGATGCCGGCATTGTTTACCAGGATGTCGACGCCGCCCAGCTCGCTCTCGGCCCTTGCGCCGAGCGCCTTGACCGCGGCGCGGTCGGACAGGTCGGCCGGCATCGCCAGCACGCGCTCACCCAGCTCGGCGGCAAGCGCGTCCAGCTTCTCGGCGCGGGTGCCGTGAATGGCGACCGTCGCCCCCTGGGCGTGCAGCATGCGGGCGATCGCCTCGCCCAGACCGCCGGTCGCACCGGTTACCAGGGCCTTTTTTCCGGTCAGGTCGAACATCATACTCTCCTTGCCTGTCATGCGGCCGCGAGGAGCGCCGCATCAATCTCACCCGGCGTTCCGCAAGCGGTCGCGGTAATGTCGCGGGCGATGCGGCGCACCAGGCCGCTAAGCACCTTGCCCGAGCCGAGTTCCAGTTGGGCGGACACGCCGTTGGCGGCCATCCATTCAACGCTTTCGCGCCAGCGCACCTGTCCCGTCACCTGCTCGACCAGCCGCGCCTTGATCTCGACCGGGTCGACGATCGGCCGCGCGAGAACATTGGCGATCAGCGGAACGCACGGCGCGGATACCTCGACCGCTTCGAGCGCTTCGGCCATTGCGGCGGCGGCCGGCGCCATCAATGCGCTGTGGAAGGGGGCGGAAACAGGAAGCGGAATGGCCCGCTTGGCGCCACGTTCCTTGAGCAGCTCGCAGGCTCGATCGACCTGCGCCTTCGAACCCGAAATGACGATCTGCCCACCGCCATTGTCATTGGCGACCTGGCATACGCCGCCCGAAGCGGCCTCGGCACAAGCGGCCGCGACAACGTCCGGCTCCATTCCGATGATCGCCGCCATCGCACCCTCGCCGGCCGGCACCGCCGCCTGCATCGCGTTGCCGCGGATGCGCAGAAGCCGCGCGGTGTCGGCGACGGAAAATGCGCCGGCGGCGCAGAGCGCGGAGTATTCGCCAAGCGAATGGCCGGCGACGAAAGCGGCCTTCGACGCCAGCGAGAAACCGCGCGCCTCCAGCGCCCGCAGCGCGGCGAGGGATACCGCCATCAGCGCGGGCTGGGCATTCGCCGTCAGCGTCAACTGCTCATCCGGGCCCTCGAAGATCAGCGTCGAAAGCTTCTCGCCCAGCGCCTCGTCGACCTCATCGAAAATCGCGCGGGCTTCGGGGAACGCTTCAGCAAGCGCCTTGCCCATACCCGCCTGCTGACTTCCCTGCCCCGGGAAGGTTACGGCCAGTGTCATGTGTGGTTTCCGCCCATTATTCTTCTTGTTACCGGCGCGGCCATAACAATGCCGCGCACCGCCAAACGCGGGCGTTACTGCGGCTTTGTCATGGCTTAGTCAAGTGCGACGCGCCGTCGGGGCGGATAAGCGGGTCCTAAAGATCGCGCAGGGACACGACCCGGAAAGTGCGCATCTTGTCGTCATGTTCGCGGATCGAAACATACTCGCCAACGACAAAGCTTTCCTGCGAGAAGCGATAGCCGGTCTCGTCATCGTCCTCATCGCCGAACACGTCGTAGTGAAAGGCCCACGAGCCGCCGGGCTTGCGCACCAGATGGCCGATCTCGGGCTTCGTGCCGCGCCAGAAACGCGTGACCGAGCACTGCGCCCGTTCCTTCTTCCAGATCGCGGGATCGAGTTTGCCCTGCGCATCCAGCGGCGCGACGAACTCATAGCCGCAATCCTTGGCGCCCTCGGGAAAATCGTGGTCGCGGGCGAGTTCCAGTCGGACATGCTTGAGGGTCATTGCAGGCTCCTTGCCTTGGTTTTTCGCACCAATAGCACACCGAACGGCCCAAGCCGACATTGACCTTGGTCAAGCCGTCTCCGCGCCGCCAGCCGG
>JAUIBM010000180.1 GCA_030428345.1 Alphaproteobacteria bacterium
CGCCCTCGATCCTGCAGGTGCCCGGGGCGATGGATACCGCGGCCGAGTTCACCTCGATGTCCAAGACCTATTCGATGCCGGGCTGGCGCACCGGCTTCGCCGTCGGCAATGAAAGGCTGATTTCGGCGCTTACCCGGGTCAAGTCCTATCTGGATTACGGCGCATTCACGCCGATTCAGGTCGCCGCGACCTATGCGATCAACACCCAGGACCACGAGATAGAGCGCGCCCGCACAGTCTATCGCCAGCGCCGCGACGTGATGGTCGATGCCTTTTCCCGCGCCGGCTGGGACGTGCCGCCGCCGCCCGCGACCATGTTCGCCTGGGCGCCGATCCCCGAAAAATTCAAGTCGCTGGGCAGCCTGGAATTCTCCAAGCTGCTGGTCGAGAAAGCCGATGTCGCGGTATCGCCCGGCGTCGGGTTCGGCGAGAATGGCGATGATTACGTGCGCATCGCGCTGGTCGAGAACGAGCACCGCATCCGCCAGGCTGCGCGCAACATCAAGAAATTCCTCTCCAGCGCCGACGACACGCTGCACAATGTGATTTCGCTGTCGTCGAGAAGGTAGTGCGGAAGAGCGTCAGCTAATCAACACGCCACAAACTCGGCCGGCACGGCGTCCGCCAGCCATATCGTCGCGTTGCCCCGGTGGAAGCGGTGGCCTTTCGATGCCGCGGCCTTCGCATCGACGACAAGGATCACCGGGTCTGACGCCTTGCGCAATCCGACTTGCCGGGCCGTTTCGATATCGGCCGACAGGTGGACATATTGCCGGCCCATCGGCCGCAATCCCTCGCGCAGGATGACCTCCGCCGCCAGCTGTGAAGTCCCGTGCCAGAGGGTGGCGGGCGGCTCGGCCGGAGCATATTCAAGTCTCTGAGGGATCGAATGCCCATACAGGGCGCGAATCCTGTCGCCGGTCATCTCGAAGCGGGTCTTTTCCGATTGTGCGATGATCGCGGCGAAGTCGGCTTCCGTAACAGTCTTCCAGCCGCCGCCCTTTTCGCGCAAGGCGGCAAGCAGCCCGGCTACCGTGGTCCAGCCGCCATCGTCGAGTTCGAGCTCATAGATCCATGGCTCGTGGCGAAGCGCATGCGACACCGCCCGGCTGATGTCGGTCAGTCTGGGTTTTTTCAGATTGTCTTCGGACATGCGGACCTCCATCGCAGCGTGAAATGCGGGGAAACAATCCCCCTTGCAAGCGAGTCAGGCTGCGCCGAACTGGATGCGGCGGCCTGGCGCGCACTGTTGATTCCCCCCGGCATTGCCCCTATCAAGGCGCGATGCCGCGCGCCCTTGCCGGGCGCGTCAAACAACCATTGCCCCTTTTCTCGGAGTTCGCAGCATGCCCGAACCGCTTCGCCTCGGAATAGCCGGGCTCGGGACAGTCGGCGCGGCGCTTGTCGGCGTGTTGCAGCGCAAGCACGATTTCCTGGCCCAGCGCTGCGGCCGCCCCATTGTCATCGCCGGCGTGAGCGCGCGCGACCGCACGCGCGACCGCGGCCTCGATCTTTCCGGCGTCGAATGGTTCGACGATCCGGTCGCGCTCGCCCAGAGCGCCGGGATCGACGTGTTCGTGGAACTGATCGGAGGCGATGAAGGCCCTGCGGCGGACGCCATCCGCGCCGCCCTGCGCTCCGGAAAGCACGTCGTCACCGCCAACAAGGCGCTGCTCGCCCGCCATGGCGTCGAACTCGCCCGCAAGGCCGAGGACAAGGGCCTGCTGCTCAATTTCGAGGCGGCGGTCGCCGGCGGCGTGCCAGTGATCAAGGCGATGCGCGAGACGCTGACCGCCAACACGATCCAGCGCGTCTATGGCATTCTGAACGGCACCTGCAACTACATCCTTTCGGAAATGGAGGCGACCGGCGCCGACTACGCCGACGTCCTGGCCGACGCCCAGCGCCTGGGCTATGCCGAGGCCGATCCCACCTTCGACGTGGAGGGGTTCGATACCGCCCACAAGCTGGCCATCCTCACCTCCATCGCCTTCGGCTGCCGGATCTCCGTCGACGACATCTATGTCGAGGGTATTTCCAACATTGCCTCGGCCGATATCCAGGCCGCCGCGGAACTGGGATACCGCATCAAGCTGCTTGGCGTCGCCCAGAGGACCGATACCGGCATCGAGCAGCGCGTCCACCCGACGCTGGTGCCGCTGGAAGCGCCGATCGCGCAGATCCATGGCGTCACCAATGCGGTGGCGATCGACGCCGACATTGTCGGTCGGCTGGTGATGTCCGGGCCGGGTGCGGGCGGAGAGGCCACGGCGTCGGCCGTCGCCGGCGACATCGCCGACATCGCCAAGTCGCGGCCGGGCCATCAGCAGGCCCCGGCGCTGGGTACGCCCGCCCGCAATCTGACGCCCTACAAGCAGGCAAGGATGCGCGCCCATGCCGGCGGCTATTTCATCCGCCTCTCGGTCAACGATCGCGCCGGCGCCTTTGCCTCGATCGCCAGCCGCATGGCGCAGGAGGGCATCTCGCTCAAGTCGATTGTCCAGCACGGCACGAGCGCCGCGAAGGAAGATGCCGGCCAGGCGGTAATCCTTGTCACGCATACGACCACCGAATCGGCCATCCGTGCCGCGCTGAAGAATATCGACGTTGACGGCCACCTGGTGTCCCGTCCGCAAATGATCCGTATTGAGAGCTGAGACGGCGTCGCACGCCGTCTAATCGATTTTGTTTGACCGCAGGTAGCGGACCGGCGTTGCAACGGCCGCCAGTTTGGTGAATAGCCTCGGCAATTGTCGGAGAGGGTGAAATGAACGTCAAAACCACGTCGAGTGTGATCGACCGCATACTTACCATCGAACTGGCCCGCGTCACCGAGCGCGCGGCGGTCGCCGCGGCCCGCCTGCGCGGCCATGGCGATGAGAAGATGGCCGACCAGGCCGCGGTCGACGCCATGCGGACCGAACTCAACAACCTGCCCATCGACGGCCGCGTCGTCATCGGCGAGGGCGAGCGCGACGAAGCCCCGATGCTCTATATCGGCGAGGAGGTCGGCACGCGAAACGGCCCCGCCGTCGACATCGCGCTCGATCCGCTGGAAGGCACCACGATCTGCGCCAAGAACCTGCCCAACTCGCTGGCGGTCATCGCGCTGGCCGAGCGCGGCAAGATGCTCTATGCGCCGGACGTCTACATGGACAAGATCGCGGTTGGACCGGGCTACCCGGCCGGCGTGATCGATCTGCGTGATTCCGCGACCGAGAACATCCGCCGCGTCGCCGAGGCGAAGGGCGTCAAGGTTTCCGACATCAACGCCTGCATCATGGACCGCCCGCGCCATGCCCGCCTGATCGAGGAAGTGCGCGCCACCGGCGCGGCGATCCGCCTGATCGGCGATGGCGACGTCGCCGGCGTGATCCACACCACCAATCCGGACCAGACCGGCATCGACGTCTATATCGGCATTGGCGGCGCGCCGGAGGGCGTGCTGGCGGCCGCCGCGCTGCGCTGCACGGGCGGCCAGATGCAGGGCAGGCTCATCCTCGACACTCCGGAGAAGATCGCCCGCGCCCGCAAGATGGGCATCGAGGACCCGCTGCGCATCTACGAGATGAGCGAGATGGCCTCGGGCGACGTGCTGTTCGCCGCGACCGGGGTCACGGACGGCAACATGCTGTCCGGCGTGCATTTCTCGCGCGACGCCATCACGACGCATACCGTTGTGATGCGCTCCTCCTCGGGAACGGTGCGCGAGATAAAGGCGGTCCATCGCGACATGGACAAGTTTATCTGAGCCCCGGCAATGGTCTATCATGCCGGCATGACCCGCCGGCCATGCCATGACCACCGATGACGCCCTGAAGCCCTTTCTGGGAGTCGCCGATTCGGCCGCCGGCCGGATCTGGCGCGACCGACTGGACGCGCGCGCGCGCAATGTCGCCCTGGGCATGGCCCAATCGAGCGGCCTGCCGGAACTGGTGGCGCGGGTGCTGGCCGGGCGCGGCGTCGCGCCGGAGGAGGCCGCCGCCTTCCTCGCCCCGACGATCCGCGACTTGATGCCCGACCCTTCGACGCTGACCGAAATGGATGCGGCGGCCGGCCGGCTGGCGCAAGCCGTGCGCGAGCGCGAGAAAGTGGCGATCTTCGGCGATTACGATGTCGACGGCGCCGCCTCGAGCGCCCTGCTGGCGCGGTTCCTTGCCCATTACGGCGTCGAGTCGGAGATCTACATTCCCGACCGGGTGTTCGAGGGCTACGGCCCGAACCCGCAGGCAATGGCCGAACTGGTGCAGCGGGGCGCCCGGCTGATCGTCACCGTGGATTGCGGATCGGTCAGCTTCGAGGCGCTGGAGGCGGCCGCGCAACTGGGCGTCGACGTGGTCGTGCTCGACCACCACCAGATGGATGATCGCCTGCCGCCGGCCGTGGCGGTCGTCAATCCCAACCGTCAGGACGATCTGTCGGGGCTGGGCCACCTGTGCGCCGCCGGGGTGGTGTTCATGGCGCTGGTCGCCGCATCGCGCCTGTTGCGCGGCGAGGCGGCAAGGCTTGGCCGGCCGGCGCCCGATCTTCTCGCCTGGCTCGATCTGGTGGCGCTCGCCACCGTCTGCGACGTGGTGCCGCTCAAGGGGTTGAACCGCGCCTTCGTCGTCAAGGGCCTGGCGGTCATGCGGGCCCGCCAGAATCCCGGCCTTGCCGCCCTTGCCGGCGTCTCCCGGCTTTCCGGTCCGCCCGAGGCATGGCATCTGGGCTTCATGCTTGGCCCGCGCATCAATGCCGGCGGTCGTATCGGCGATGCGGCGCTGGGGGCGAGGCTGCTGGTGACGCAGGACGCCATGGAGGCTGAAACCATAGCCGCGCGGCTGGACGAACTCAATTCCGAGCGTCAGGCGCAGGAAGTGCGCATGGTCGAGGAGGCGGTCGCCCAGGCCGAAGCCGAGATCGGCGAGGGGGAGGGGCCCGCCGTGCTGTTCACCCTCAGCGAAGACTGGCATCCGGGCATTGTCGGTCTTATCGCCTCGCGCTTGAAGGACCGCTATCACCGACCCGCCTTTGCGATCCACTTCGACCCATCGGGCAAGGGGGCCGGTTCCGGCCGCTCCGTTTCGGGAATCGACATCGGCGCCGCCGTACGCGCGGCCGTGGAGGCAGGGCTTCTGGTCAAGGGCGGCGGCCACGCCATGGCGGCGGGGCTGACCGTGGAGCGCAACCGCATGGGGGATCTGCGCGCATTCTTCGAGGAAAGGCTCGCCGCCGCCTCCGCCGCGCTGCGCGAGAATCGGTCGCTCTCGATCGACGGGGCGCTGACGGCGCGCGGCGCCACGCTCGAATTGATGGAGATGCTGGAGCAGGCCGGCCCCTACGGCGCCGGCCATCCCTCGCCGGTCTTCGCCTTTCCCGCGCACGGCGTTCAGGGCGCGCGCATTGTCGGCCGCGACCATGTCTCGCTGCGCCTGGGGGCGGGAGACGGGGCCATGCTGCAAGCGATCGCGTTCCGCTGCGCCGAAACCCCGCTCGGCCGTCTGCTGCTGTCCGGGCCGCCGCGATTGCATGTCGCCGGGACGCTGGGAACCGATATGTGGCAAGGGCGCAAGCGGATCCAGCTTCGCATTCTCGACGCCGCCTTGCCGTCCACGCGGCTGTAAGACGAGGAATCGCCGCCTTGAGAAAGGCGAGTATGCGTCGGCGCGAAGCGTGGTTCGTTACGGATGGGGAATTTGGTACGCCCTACGGGAATCGAACCCGTGTTACCGCCGTGAGAGGGCGGCGTCCTGACCGCTAGACGAAGGGCGCACTGCTGCGTGCCGTTTACCTGACCCCACCTTACGCTCGCCTGCAGCGTGTGCGCTACAGGAAAATGGTACGCCCTACGGGACTCGAACCCGTGTTACCGCCGTGAAAGGGCGGTGTCCTGGACCGCTAGACGAAGGGCGCATGGTTGGGCTGGTTAGGCCGGCACGCGTGCCGCAAGGCAAATCCCCGCGGCAGGTCGGGCGGTTTATAGTGACGATCCCCGCTGGCATCAACCGCAAAATGGGCGAGGGAAGCGTTTTTCCGCAGGCAGGCGTCTGAGCCGCCCGCAAGTCGATCATGCGGGCGGCCGGACTTGCGCTCTACCAGCTGCCGATATTGGGCATGCTCGTCCAGGGTTCGGCCGGCTCCAGCGGATCCCCCTTCTGCAGCAGTTCGATCGAGATGTTGTCGGGCGAGCGCACAAACGCCATCTGGCCGTCGCGCGGCGGGCGATTGATCGTCACGCCGGCGTTCATCAGCGACTGGCAGGTCTCGTAGATATTGTCGACAGCGAAGGCCAGATGGCCGAAATTGCGCCCGCCAGTATAGGTCTCCGGATCCCAGTTATAGGTCAGTTCCAGGCACGGTGCGCGCAGGGTGGATTTCATCTCGCCCGCCGCGGTCGCCAGATCGTCGCTGGCGGCCAGGAAAATCAGCGTGAAGCGACCCTGCTCCGATTCG
>JAUIBM010000181.1 GCA_030428345.1 Alphaproteobacteria bacterium
CCCGGGCCGAGCGCAGGCGCGCCTGGATACCGAGGCGATGGCCGGAGTGCTTCGCTCACTGAACATGCCCGCGGTCGTGATCGACACGTCCAACCGCCCCGGCCCGGACAGCGATGACAGGATCAGCGTCAAGGCCGCGGGCGTCATGCCCTCGATCCGCGATGCCTGGCTGATATCGAGCGGGCGAACGCGCTCCAGCTTCTGCATCAGTTCGACGGAGATCCCGGACAGCGAGCGAAAGTCGAAGTCCTGCGGAATGCCAATCGCCTCGTCGCGCTTCAGCGCCGCGACATCCGCCGTCTGGCGGTCAAGGTAGACCGCATAGGAGGCTTCGATCTCAAGCTGCGCCGCGACCGCCTGGTCGACGGCTTCGAATTCCGGCCAGACCCGGGCGATCGCTTCAAACCCCATCTGCGGATAGGACAGCAATTCCCATGCGCTGCGCCGAACGCCGTCGCGGTTCAGCTCCAGCCCGCGCATCGCAGCCTCGTTTGGCGTCGCGGCGACTGCCTGCAATCGTTTCCGTACCGAATCGAGTCGTGCAATCTTGGCCTCGAACGCGGCATGGCGCGCAGTGCCGACGCAGCCCACGGCGATGCCGAGGGGTGTCAATCGCTGGTCCGCATTGTCGGCGCGCAGCGAAAGACGGTATTCGGCCCGCGAGGTGAACATTCGGTACGGCTCCGTTACGCCGCGCGTCACCAGATCATCGATCATCACGCCGATATAGGATTCAGCACGGGAGAATCGTATCGGTTCCGAATCGCTTGCTTGCAGCGCTGCATTCATTCCGGCAGCGAGACCTTGCGCGCCGGCTTCCTCGTAGCCCGTCGTACCATTGATCTGTCCCGCGAGATAAAGACCCGCGATCCGGCGCGTCTCTAGGCTGGGCTTCAGTTCGCGCGGGTCGATATGGTCGTATTCGATCGCATAGCCCGGCTGCAGGATTACCGCCCGTTCCAGCCCCGGAATGGTTCGGATGAATTCCGCCTGTACATCCTCCGGCAGCGAGGTCGAAATGCCGTTCGGGTAGACCGTATGGTCGTCGAGCCCCTCCGGCTCGAGAAAGATCTGGTGGCCATCGCGCTCGCCGAAGCGCACGATCTTGTCTTCCACCGAGGGGCAGTAGCGTGGGCCGGTGCCCGCGATCTGGCCGGAATACATTGCAGAGCGATGGATATTGGCCTGGATGATACGATGCGTCTCGGGCGTCGTACGGGTAATGCCGCATTCGATCTGTGGCGTCTCGATGGCGGACGTCATGGTGGAGAAGGGCGCCGGTTCGTCGTCGCCGGGCTGCATTTCCAGGACGGACCAGTCGATGCTGCGGCCATCAAGGCGCGCGGGTGTGCCGGTCTTGAGCCTGCCGAGCCGAAACCCGGCCCGCTCCAATGTCGCGGACAGCCCGACCGCCGGCGCCTCGCCCATGCGGCCGGCCGGTATCTTCTTCTCCCCGATGTGAATGAGGCCGCGCAGGAACGTCCCGGTGGTCAGCACCGCCGAACCGGTTTTCAGGAGGCTGCCATCGGCCAGGACGACGCCGGAGACCCGCCCATTGGTGATTTCAAGATCCTCGGCCCCTGATTCGATCACGCTCAGTCCGTCGATCGAGCGAATTTCGTTCTGCATCGCTTCGCGGTAGAGCTTGCGATCAGCCTGTGTCCGCGGGCCGCGCACGGCCGGTCCCTTGCGTCGATTGAGCACGCGGAACTGAATGCCCGCCTTGTCCGCAACCCTGCCCATCAGACCGTCCAGCGCATCGATCTCGCGGACCAGATGCCCCTTGCCAAGCCCTCCGATTGCCGGATTGCACGACATCACCCCGATCGTGTCGAAGCGATGCGTCACGAGGGCGGTGCGCGCACCCATTCGCGCGGCCGCGGCAGCTGCTTCGACGCCGGCATGGCCGCCGCCGATCACGATGACGTCAAAACGATGTTGCGGGTTTGTCATGAATCCATCCACAGCCTGGCCGGCCGCTTTTACGCCAAAGCCCGCCGGCGGTCAAAGCGCCACCTGTTTCACGTGGAACACCGCGTGAGCGCCGGCATTCACTTTCCGACGCAGAACTCGCTGAAGATCACGTCGAGCAGATCCTCGACATCAACGATCCCTGTCAGCCTTCCGAGTGCGTCACCGGCCCTGCGCAGATGCTCCGCGCGCAATTCGATGCCGAGATGCTCGTTCTCGGCTGCCTGACGGAGCGCTGCGACACAGTTCTCCAGGCACTCGCGATGGCGCCTCCGCGTCACGATCGGGTCGTCGCCCTTGCCGAGACGCGCCGCCACCCGCTCGCGGATCGCCTCGACAAGAGCGGTCAAGCCACCCTCGCGCACCACGGAGATCCCTGCGGATAGGAACGCCCCCGAATCGTCTTTTGAATGAAACGTGAGGACCGGGACCCCATCTTCTAGATCCATGGGCGTAGGGGCTTCAGCAACACCCGCTTCCCCCGACGCTGAAGGGATCAGCCAGATCACCAGATCGGCTTGGCTCGCCCGGTCCCGGGCGCGGCGGATCCCCTCGCGCTCGACCACGCCCTCGGCTTGGCGGATACCCGCCGTGTCGACCACCCGAACCGCATAACCGCCAACATCGAGCTGCACCTCGATGAGATCGCGGGTCGTGCCCGCTTCCTCGGAGACAATCGCCGCCTCGCGCGCGGCCAGAGCATTGAGCAGGCTGGACTTGCCCGAATTGGGCGGTCCCAGCAGGACGATCTCGAAACCGGAGCGAATGAGCTCGCCCCGGTTCTCATCGTCCAGCGAATGTCCGATTCGTTTCGTCAGCGAATCGGCGTCCCGCCAGACCGATTCGGCGGCGCTGTCCGGCACGTCGTCCTCGTCTGCGAAATCCAGCTCCGCTTCAATCATGGCCCGCATATGGATGATCTCCGCGCGCCAGCCTTCCAGTTGCTGCCGCAACCGCCCGCCCGACTGCGTCACCGCCTGACGCCGCTGCGCCTGCGTCTGCGCTGCGATCAGATCCGAAAGGCCCTCAAGCTCGGTGAGGTCGAGCTTGCCGTTCTCGAGCGCGCGCCGGGAAAATTCGCCCGGCTCGGCCATGCGCAACCCCTCGAGCGAGCCGAGCGCAGAGAGAACCGCGCTGACCACAGCTGGACCGCCATGAACGTGAAACTCCGCGCAATCCTCCCCCGTGAAGCTCGCCGGCGCGGGAAACCAGAGCACCAGCCCCTTGTCGAGGACCTCCCCCGTTCCCGGATCGCACAAGACCCGAAGTGCTGCCGCCCGAGGCTGCGGCAAAGAGCCGGCAATGGACTCGACAGCCAAGCGGCTCGCCGGACCGGAAATACGCACCACCGCGACACCGGAAGGCGGCGCGCCGCTGGATAATGCGTAGAGTGTGTCCATCTGTTGCATTGCGGTCCCGAATCGTTTCGCCTCGTCGGCGCGAGGCCCCGGAATTTCCGCGAAGGCCAAACCAGCAAGGAATGCGTCCATGACTCACAACCTCCCACCGCGCAACCTGCTCGGTGACGAATCCAGCCCGTACCTGCGCCAGCACGCCACCAACCCGGTGCATTGGCGGCCTTGGGGCACCCCGGCCCTGGAGGAAGCCGCGGCGAGCGACAAACCGATCCTGCTGTCGATCGGCTATTCCGCCTGTCACTGGTGCCACGTCATGGCGCATGAAAGTTTCGAGAACGAATCGATCGCCGGGGTGATGAACGCGCTGTTCGTCAATGTGAAGGTCGACCGGGAAGAACGCCCTGACATCGACCAGCTCTACATGAACGCGCTCCACGCCATGGGGGAACAGGGCGGATGGCCGCTGACCATGTTCCTCGACCCGCAGGGCCGACCCTTCTGGGGTGGCACCTATTTCCCGCCAACGAGCCGCTACGGTCGTCCAGGCTTTCCCGATCTCCTCAAGGCGATCTCGCACGCGTGGAAGACTGAGCGCGAGAAGATCCAGGCGAACGGCGCCGCGATGCAAGACCACCTCGCAGGTCTGTCGGCCGCGCCACGCAATTCCGCCCTGCCACCGCGCAACGCCGCGCGCGATTTCGCGACGCGCCTGCTGCCTTTGCATGATCCGGAAAACGGTGGAATCCGCGGGGCGCCCAAATTCCCCAACGCGCCGATCACCGAAGCCTGGTTAAGGCTGGCGAACGGCAGCGCGGACAGCCAGGCCGGACGGGCATTCCTTCGAACAATCGACCGCATCAGCGCAGGCGGAATCTACGACCACATCGGCGGCGGGCTTTCGCGATATTCGGTCGATGGCGAGTGGCTGGTCCCGCATTTCGAGAAGATGCTCTACGACAACGCTCACTATCTCCGCGCTCTCGTCTGGGCGGACCGCCTTGATTCACGTGAAACATTCCGCCAGCGAATCGAAGAGACGATCGCCTGGGCCGCCCGCGAGATGCGCGTCGAAGGCGGCGCCTTCGCTTCAAGCCTCGACGCGGATTCGGAAGGCGAGGAAGGAAAGTTCTACGTCTGGTCCGCCGAGGAAATCCGGGCGCTGCTCGGAACGCAGGCGAATCGGTTCATCCACCGCTACGGAATCTCGGACGCCGGCAATTTCGAGGGACGCAACATTCCCAATTTGTTGCGCGCCGAACCGCTATCGCCGCAGGAAGAAGCCGAATATTCCCAGATGCGCGCAGTGTTGCTGGTCGCCAGGTCCGGGCGAATCCGCCCCGGGCGCGATGACAAGGTGCTGGCGGACTGGAACGGATACTTTATCCGCGCGCTCGCCGAAGCAGCCTTTGCCTACAAGCGCGGCGACTGGCTATCCCTCGCACGCGACGCCTATCGTTTCATTTCCGAATCGATGTGCGTGGAGGGCAGGCTGGCTCATTCCTGGCTGGACGGCGTGGCGGTACGCCCGGCAATGGCGACGGACTACGCCTCCATGGGCGCTGCCGCGCTGACCTTGTTTGAGACCACCGGCGAAGCTTCATTCATCGACCAGGCCATCGCCTGGCAGGCGGTTCTCGATGCCGATTATCAGGACGGCGCCGGCGGTTATTTCCTTACCTCGAAGGAGGCGCAGGGGCTGATCGCCAGGCCGCGCTGCGATGTCGATGAGGCGAACCCGTCCGGGTCCTCGCAGATCCTGGAGAACCTCGTGCGGCTGGCCGCCCTGTCGGGCCGCACCGAATTCCTGGAAGCCGCATGGTCGCTCACCGCCAATCTTCAGGGATCGCTCGGCGAGCAGCGCTTCGGCATCGCCGGCTACCACAACGCCCTGCACACCTTGCAGCATCAGCGGCATGTCCACATCCAGGCGCGGGACCGTGACGCTGCCGAATCGTTTCTCGACTGCTTGCGCAGGCAGGCCGACCCGGCTTTGACATTTGAGGTTTCGGAACCGAATCGAGCCATGCTCTTCATGGGAGCCCAGATCGCCGGGGCGGCGAACGGCAATCGCGCCGTGCTGTGCACGCAGGAAACATGCTCGGCGCCGATGACCAGCCCAGAGGAGCTGGCGGCCGCCCTCAAAGAGACGGCCGCCTGAAGGTTCAGGTGTTCATCGTGTCGAAGAACTCGGAATTGGTCTTCGTCTGCTTGAGCTTGTCGATCAGGAATTCGATTGCATCGGTCGTGCCCATCGAGGACAGGATGCGGCGCAGGACGAAAATCTTCTGAAGATCGGCGCGCGGGACCAGCAGGTCCTCCTTGCGCGTGCCGGACTTCAGGATGTCGATCGACGGGAACACACGCTTGTCGGCAACCTTGCGGTCGAGCACGATTTCCGAATTGCCCGTGCCCTTGAACTCCTCGAAGATCACTTCGTCCATGCGGCTGCCGGTATCGATCAGCGCCGTGGCGATGATGGTCAGCGAGCCGCCTTCCTCAATATTGCGGGCCGCGCCGAAGAAACGCTTCGGGCGCTGCAGCGCATTTGCGTCGACACCGCCGGTCAACACCTTGCCGGATGAGGGAACCACCGTGTTGTAGGCGCGTCCCAGGCGCGTGATCGAATCGAGCAGGATGACGACGTCGCGGCCATGCTCGACGAGGCGCTTGGCCTTTTCGATCACCATCTCCGCGACCTGGACGTGGCGGGCCGCCGGCTCGTCGAAGGTCGAGGATACCACCTCGCCCTTCACCGAACGCTGCATGTCGGTGACTTCCTCGGGGCGTTCGTCGATCAGCAGGACGATCAGATAGCTCTCGGGGTGATTCGCCGTGATCGAGTGCGCGATGTTCTGCAGGAGCACGGTCTTGCCGGTGCGCGGCGGCGCCACGATCAGGCCGCGCTGGCCCTTGCCGAGCGGCGCCACGAGGTCGATCACCCTGGCTGACAGATCCTTGGTCGTCGGATTGGCGATCTCCATCTTGAAGCGCTCATTGGGATAGAGCGGCGTCAGATTGTCGAAATGCACCTTGTGGCGGATCTTCTCGGGATCCTCGAAATTGATCGTATTGACCTTGAGCAGCGC
>JAUIBM010000182.1 GCA_030428345.1 Alphaproteobacteria bacterium
CTTCAGGACGCTTCTGGTGCCGTCCTGCAAGTACGCGCACGGTCTCGGGATAGGAAGCGTGATTGTGTGTCACCTGGACATAGGCGTTTCCACCCGGGGTTTCGATCTCGACGATATCGCCTGGATTGAGCTTCATGACGGGTTCCTCTCCTGTGCGCCCTTCAAAGGCTGTACGCCTCGACAGTGGCGGGATGGAAAAGTTCTTCGACAGCGACCTTTCTGGGGGATAGGCCCTGGGCATTGTGATATTCGAGGAACTTCTCCAGCGTCTTGCGGTTGACGTCGAGGCCATAGGGCCAGATGTCGCCACCCATCAGCGCCCGCGCGCGCGCCAGATTGTCCTCGACGAAAGGCATGGTAACCTTTGTCGCGGACGTATCCGACAAGGCGGTTTCAGCGAGCTTCTTGGCCTGGGAAAAAGCCTTGAGCAGCGCTCCCGGCAACCACGGATGGGCGTCGGCGAGAGACCGGCGCACGCCGAGCACATGCATGATGGGGAAGATACCAGTCTTGCTGTAATAGGCCTCGGCCTCGGCAATCGTGTCGGGGAAAAGGCGGCCGATCCTGGGATGCCGTTCGTCGAAACAGCGCGGAGAGCGCGGGCCGACGAAACCGTCGATTTCACCGTCCATGAGCATCTGGTTCAGCGTGCCGCCTTGCGGCGCATCCGTCATGCGGATGTCGGCGGGGAGTTCGACCTTGATCTTCTCGGGGCGTCCGGGCGTATCCATACCGCCGCGCACCCATTCGATCTCGGACGGTTTGACGCCGTATTCCTCCTCGAGAATGCCTCTGAACCAGACATTGGCGGAAAGCTGATACTCGGCGATGCCGATACGCCTGCCCCGCAGGTCCGCCGGGCTGTCGATACCGTGGTCGTTGCGTATGTAGATCGAGGTGTGGCGGAACGCCCGCGAGAGGAAGACCGGGATCGCTATGTAATGGGGATCGCCGCGCGCCACCGAGATCGAATAGGACGAAATGGAAAGTTCGCTGATATCGAACGCCTGGTGGCGGAAGGCACGGAAAAACATCTCTTCCGGCGACAGCAGCATGCAGGTCGGATCGACGCCGTCGATCTTCACCCGGCCATCGTGAATAGCGCGCGTGCGGTCGTAGTCGCCCATCGCGATGGACAGATTGAGGTCACTCATGATGTCGTCGTCTCCAATCCCGTTTGATGTTTCAGCGTCACCGGTTCCCCGCTTTCGGCCGCCGCAAGGATCGCCCGGCAAATCTCCAGGCTGGCCAGGCCCCAGGCACCGGTTTGCGCCGGCGGCCGTGCGTCGCGGGTCGCGGCTACCACCGCATCGACGACCTCCTTGCGGGGATAAAGAAGCTCCGGTGCGGCGACGAACTTTCGCTCAGTGTCGCCATAGACGTGCACGCCTTGCGGCGAAAGGCGCAGATCAGCGCGATCACACGAGACGATCACCGGCCCGAAATGCTCGTGCCTGGATGCCGGCTTCGGCATGTCACCGGAACCATATGTGCGCGCCGATTTGAGCCTCACCTCTTCTTCCGGGGACGAAACCGTTGCGAGCCTGCGGCGCGCGGCACCGTAAGCCTGCGGATTTTTCTCACTGCCGAGTTCGCCCGTCCAGTTCATCCACTCGTCGCTGTCGAAATGGGCATAGCCCGAATAGGTCAGCGAGGCGAACGCGCCGCCGACGAAAGACACCAGGGCGCTGTAGGCGCCTTCCGTCGGCCGGTCCGTATCCCATTTCCCGGTCATCGCGAACACCTTGTCGGCCATGCCGCCGGCGAGAAGCCGGACGATGTCGATCTGGTGGACACCTTGCGAGAAAAGCACGCCGCCGCCTTCTTCGGTGCGCAATTCCTCCGGCCGGCGCGGCCGATAGAGAAAATCCGTGTAGTTGAAGGCGTTGATCATGCGCACCTGGCCGAATTCGCCGCTGTCGATCAGCCGCCGCGCGAGACCGACCGGCGCATCGAAGCTGTGGCTGGGGCCGACAATCAGCTGCACGCCGGCGTTGCGGCATGCCTCGACCATGCGCACCGCGTCCTCAATCGCAATCGCGATCGGCTTGTCGACGAAAACGTGTTTGCCCGCCTTAGCGGCAGCGACCACGTGTTCGCAGTGCAACCCGTGCGGCGTGGCGACATAGACGATCTCGACTGCCGGATCCGCACACAGGCTGTCCACGTCGGCATAAGCCCTGCCACCGAACTCGTCGCGAAACGCCGCCCGCGATTCCTCGCGCGGCGCGCAGGCCGCCACAAGGCGAATACGCGGATCGGCCCGGAAAGCCTGCAACATCAGAACGAAGCCGCGCCCCAGCCCGATGACTCCGATGCCGACCGGATCGCGATCAGAGGTCAATGACGAGCTTCCCGCT
The DNA here is from genome assembly GCA_030428345.1 of Alphaproteobacteria bacterium. Taxonomy (GTDB): domain Bacteria; phylum Pseudomonadota; class Alphaproteobacteria; order Rhizobiales; family Rhizobiaceae; genus BOKV01. The sequence continues at coordinate 2,361 of JAUIBM010000182.1, forward strand.
TCGCGCCCGCGAGACACAGATCATGATGAAATCGTCCTTCTCCTCGTCCATCAGCACCATGTCGCGGTGATCCACGTCGCCGGAGATAAGCCGGGTCTTGCAGGTGCCACAGGTGCCGCTCTCGCAGGAACTGACGGTCGGCAAGCCATTGTCGCGGATCGACTCGAGGATCGAACGGTCGGCCGGCACGGTGATAGTCCTGCCGGTCTTTGCGAGTTCGACCTCGAATTCCTGGTCATCGGGGCGGATCACCTCGACCGGCTTGAAATCCTCGAAATTCACGCGCCCTTCCGGCCAGTGGCCCGAAATCGCCTTGATTTCGTCCATCAGCGGCTTCGGTCCGCAGCAATAGACATGAATGTTGCGCGGGTTGGCAAAATGATCCCAGAAATCGTAGACCTTTGAAGGGTCGCCGCCATCGTGATGCACGATGAGGGTGGGTCCGTAGGATTCAATGCGCGAGCCATACGTCTCTTTGAGCTCGTCGAGATAGGCCGCATCCTCCGCGCTGCGAGTGCAGTAGATGATCTTGAGCGGCTTGCTCTTCTCGTCCGCATACCGGGCCATCGCCATGATTGGAGTCACCCCGATGCCGCCGGCGATCAGGAGATACTTCGGTGCGTCCTTGATCGGAAACTCGTTCTCCGGCGCTTCCACCAGCAATTCGCTGCCCTCGAATACCTCTTCGTGCATGGACTTCGAGCCGCCACGCGAATCCGGCTCCAGCTTGACCGCGATGATATAGCTTTCCGGATCCTGGCCAGGACCGACCAGAGAGTAACGCCGCATGGCCCCTGACGGTGTTTTCACAGTCACATGCGCTCCCGGACCGTAGCTCGGCAGACTTCCGCCGGCTGTCGGGACAAGCGTGAATTCGGCGATGGTGGGCGTCAGCATGCGGCGGCTCGCCACCGTCATGGAAATGGCTTCGTCAGTTTGGCTCATGAGCGGGTTTTCCTCCAACTGAAAGTCTACTTAGAAAGCTAACTATTTTGTGTCAATCGCTGGACGGATGCACCCCGGTAATTTATGTTGCTTAGATTGCTAACTAGATCGGAGGAGAAGGCTGTGCTCACGCCCGAAGAAAATGACATTCTCACACGGGTCGGCCCGGACAAGCCGATGGGACAGTTGATGCGTCAGCATTGGACACCCGTCTGCCTCATTGAGGAAGTTGCCGAGCCCGATGGCGATCCCCTGCTCGTCGAGGTGTTGGGCGAACGTTATGTCGCGTTTCGCGACACGGATGGCAAACTCGGCCTGCTCGATGAGCTTTGCCCACACCGGCGCGCATCGCTTGTCCTGGGGCGCAACGAGGAGTGCGGCCTGCGCTGCCTCTACCATGGCTGGAAGATGGACGTCGACGGCAATATCGTTGCCATGTCTTCGGAACCTGAAGGCAGCCCGCTCATGGAGAAGGTCAAGCACCGCTCCTATCCGGTGCGCGAATGGGGAGGCTTCGTTTGGGCTTGGTTCGGCGGCAAGGAAACCATGCCGGAGTTCGAACCGCCGGCTTTCGCTCCGAATGAGGATACGCAGGTTTCGATCCTGAAGATCCGCATTCCCTGCAACTGGGCGCAGATTCACGAGGGCCAGATCGACAGCGCCCATTCGTCCAGCCTGCATTCGTCCGACATGGTTCCGGCGCGCGTCGAGGGCGCGGCGGCCGACGACAAGTCGTGGTACAGGCCGTCGACGGACAAGTCGCCGCGCATGCAGACCCAAACGACCAGTTACGGTTTCCACTACGCGGCCATCCGGCGCCCGATCAAGAACGCGGACACGCACAACTACCTGCGTATCACGGAGTTCATTGCGCCCTACTATTCGCTGATTCCGCCAAACAACATGTACAATGTCGCCAGCGTGATCGTTCCGATCGACGACGTAACGACGGCGTTCCATTTTATCGCCTGGGGACCACGTGACGGCACCGTACCCTCGACCGAGGAATGGCGGAAATTCGCCCACGCCCAAAAAGGCATCGACGTCAATGACAAGTGGGAACCTGTGCGCAGTGCCGAGAACTGGTTCCTGCAGGACAGGAAGGCCATGAAGCTTGGCAACTTTACCGGCATCCAGGGCATTCCCAACCAGGATATCGCCATGTGGGTCACCCAGGGGCCGATCGCCGACCGCTCGGTTGACGTGCTCGGCGCATCCGATCTTGCCATCGTCGAGTTTCGGCGTCTGATGGTCGATGCGGCGCGCAAGGTCGCCGAAGGCGGCACCGCGATCGGAACGGAGGAGCCCAGAGTGCGCCATTCAACGATCGCCTCGCGCGAAGGCGTCTATCCAAAGGAGATGGATTGGCGGACGCTCAGCGAGAACGGGGAGATGATTGCAGCCGAATAGCGCCGCGCATCAATCGGTCAATTTAACCGAACACGTCGCATGTAACACCATCCCGGGGGGTATCCTTCGGGATGGTGTTCTTTTGATGCAACGCCAAACCTCATCACATTGCCGGAACGAAAAGAGGTACAGCAATGGCCCTGTTGAATACCCCGTTTGCCCTGCCACAGCTGATCGTCGACGATGCCGTGCGTGCGGCGCTGCTCGAAGATCTCGGCCGCGCGGGAGATATAACGACCGTATCGACCGTGCCCGACCATGCCGTGGCCAAAGGGGAACTCGTCTCGCGCGAAGCGGGTATCGTCTGCGGCGTCCATGCCGCCAGGACAGCGTTCCGGCTCATGGAGCCGGCGCTTGATTTCCAGATAAGTATTCAGGACGGCACAGAGGTCGCCAAAGGCGACGTGATCGCCACGATTCAGGGAAGCGCGCGCGCCGTGCTCTCTGCCGAACGGGTGGCGCTCAACTACATGATGCACCTGTCCGGCATCGCCACCCATACCGCCGCCTTCGTCTCGGAAGTGCGGCATACGCGCGCCAGAATTAGCTGCACGCGCAAGACCATTCCCGGCGACCGGGTGTTTGCCAAATACGCCGTTCGCTGCGGCGGTGGAACGAATCACCGTTTCGGTCTCGACGATGCGGTCTTGATCAAGGACAACCATATCGCCGTGAGCGGCAGCGTCGCGGGCGCCGTCAAGGCAGCCCGCGCTTATGTCGGCCCGCTAGTGAAGGTTGAAATCGAAGTCGACACGCTAGAGCAGTTGGAGGAGGCCCTGGCGAGCGGTCCGGACGCGGTTCTGCTGGACAACATGGGTGCCGAGATCCTGGCCGAGGCTGTCGCGATCAACAAGCGGAACAATGACGGGCGCGTCAAGCTGGAGGCGTCCGGCGGCGTCGACTTGAGCACCGTGCGATCGATCGCGGAAACCGGTGTGGACTTCATTTCAACCTCGAAGATCACGATGGGTGCGCCATCCTTCGATATTGGCCTGGACATGGGAATCTCCTGAAAGAAGACGCGTTGAAACACCTTCACACCGAGGGCGTGAAGCTCCTTTCTGCCCAAGGCGGGTTTCTGCTCAAGGATGCCCTGCCGGACGTCGGCAGCCTCATGCCTCCCGGTTATCGGATGGAATGGAATCCACGCCGCCGAAGATCCATTGCCCACGTAGCGGAGAAAGAACACGGGACGGGATTAAGATGAAAGCAGAGGTTCTTGACGGCAAGCCGGGCCGCCTGTTGGTCGCGCTTCGCGTGCGTCATGGCGATGCCGACGAATGCGCGGCAAAGCTGTCGCTGATGAACAGCCGGCTGGAAAAGGCGGACGGGTTCCTCAGCCTGGACGTGATCCGTCGCGATGGCGGCCTTGGGACCGACTTCTACGTTCTCGCCCGCTTCCAAAGCGTGGAGGCGCTGGAAAAATGGCGTGATTCCCCCGAAAGGCTGAGCCTTCTCGGCGAAATCGAACAGATGGCCATCGCGGATGTCTCGAGACAATATGCGGCCGGGACAAACATCTGGTTCGAACCGGTCGTGTCCCTGCCCAGCACACCCAAACCGCCCCCATTGTGGAAGCGGTGGCTTATCAGCATGCTGGCGGTCTATCCGGCCCTGATAGTGCTGGTTATGCTGCTTAAACCGGTTACCAGCCTGCTTCCCGAGGCGTTGGGGCTCT
>JAUIBM010000183.1 GCA_030428345.1 Alphaproteobacteria bacterium
GACCGCATCACCTCGCTGTCCGGCGGCAACCAGCAGAAGGTTGTCATCGCCAAGATGCTCTCCGTCAATCCGCGGGTGATCTTCCTCGACGAGCCGACGCGCGGTGTCGATGTCGGCGCCAAGGCCGAGATCCACCGCATCCTGCGCGAGCTTGTTTGCGCCGGCGTGGGGATCGTCGTCATCTCCTCGGAACTGCCGGAGCTTATCGGCATCTGCGACCGGGTGCTGGTCGTGAGGGAGGGCGCTATCGCCGGCGAAGTGGCGGGAGAGGACATGACCGAGGAAATGATCATGTATCTAGCCTCGGTGGGTGAGGATCGTCTGAGGGCATGATGAACGAGGGAAAGAACATGGCAAGCACCGGCGCGACAACCCGGATCGGACGGATGTCGGGCGGCGGACCCGCCGATTTCGCCAAGCGGCTGTTTCGCATGCGCGAGACGGGGCTCGTCCTGATCATCCTCGCGCTCTTCCTCGTGATGTCCTTTGCCTCGCCCTACTTCCTGACCTGGGTCAACATGCGCGCGATGGTCATGGCCTTCGCCGTGGAGGGTATCGTCGTCGTCGGCATGACGATCCTGCTGATTTCGGGCGGCATCGACCTTTCGGTCGGATCGGTGACCGCGCTCGCCATGGTGATTGCAGGCCTGCTGTTTCTCGCCGGCGTCGATCCGTGGGTGGCCTCGGCGATTTCTATCGCCGCCTGCGCGGCGATCGGTGCGGGCATGGGCTTCTTCGTGACGAGGGTCGGGCTACACCACTTCATCGTGTCGCTGGCGGTGATGGTGATCGCGCGCGGCCTTTGCCTGCTCGGCACCGGCGGTCGGCCGCTCGGCCTTTACACCCTGCCGCCGGAGTTCAAGTTCATCGGCCAGGGCTCGATCGGCGTCATCCCGGTCGTCATCATCATCTTCATCGTCGTTGTCGCGGCTTTTGACTTCATGCTCCGGCGCACGACGCTGTTCCGCAAGGTCTTCTACACCGGCAGCAACGAAAAGGCGGCCGCCTATTCCGGCATCCGGACCAAGAAGGTCGTGTTCATGACCACGACCCTTTGCTCCGCCCTGTGCGGCGTCGCCGGCATCATCTACATGGCGCGCTTCGGATCGGCGCAGCCGACCTTCGGCATCGGCATGGAGCTCAACGTGATCGCCGCGGCGGTAATCGGCGGCGCCAGCCTGAATGGCGGCACCGGCACCATTTTCGGCGCGATCCTGGGCGCGATCCTGCTTTCGGTGGTTTCCAGTTCGCTCGCCCTGCTCGACGTCTCTGTATACTGGCAGGACATCATCCGGGGCTCGATCCTGCTGAGCGCAGTGACGATCGACCACTACCTCAACAAGCGTCGCGGCTGAACGGGCAGAGAAACATGGCTGAAAAGAAACCCGATTTCGAGGGGATAAGGCAGATCCACACCGTTCTGGTGCTGCACTTCGTCGATGGCCTCAAACAGTCGCAGATCGCCAAGGCGCTCAATCTGTCGACCTCCAAGGTCAACCGGCTCATCACCCAGGGCCGCAAGCTCGGCATGGTCAAGATCGCCATCGAAAGCCCGTTCCAACGCCTCGTGGAACTTGAGAAGCGGTTCATCCGGATTGCCGGGCTGGCGACCAGCGTCGTCACGCCCACGGTTTCCGGCAGCCCCGAATCCACGCTGCAGCAGGTCGGCAAGGCCGCCGCCAACCAGATCCTCGAGACCCTGCGCAATGGCGACGTCATCGCCATTACCGGAGGCAAGGCGGTCAGCGCCGTCGTCGAGAACATCCAGGCCGAACGCAGCTTCGACGTGACCGTCGTTCCGCTCACGGGCGGCGTGCAGGGCAAGTACTACACCGACGTGAACCACCTCGCGACGCGGCTTGCCGAACGGCTTGGCGGCAGGACCATGCTCGTCCATGCGCCGCTGTTCGCCGAGAACAAGGAGCAGCGCAACATGCTGCTCGGCATGGCCTCGATCAAGGAGGTCTTCGACCTTGCGCGCAAGGCGGCGATCGCCCTGGTGGGCATCGGTTCAATCGATACGCCCGGCTCGAGCTACTACGATCTGCATCCGCTGCCGAATCCGGATTTGGAGCACATCGTGCGCAGCGGCGTGCGCGGCGAATTTCTCGGCCATCTGATCCGCGAGGACGGCACCTTGGCGGACTATCCGTTCAATTCGCGCCTGGTCGCGCTCGATCCGGCCGAACTCTCGCAGATTCCGCGCCGGATCGGCGTGGTGTCCGGAACCGAAAAGGTGTTGCCGATCCAGGCGGCGCTCAACGGGCGCTTCCTCGATTCCCTCGTCATCGACGAGGTTACCGCCGGAGCGGTCCTTGAAAGAATGGAGAAGTTGCAGAATGTCGCATGAAGTGCTCTTGCGCGAAATAGGATCGTCCGGCATCCGCGCTTCCGCGGTTGGCCTCGGCACGTGGGCGATCGGCGGGTGGATGTGGGGCGGAACCGACGAGGCGAAGTCAATCGCCGCGATCCAGGCTTCCATCGACGAGGGAATCAGCCTGATCGATACCGCGCCTGCCTATGGCAAGGGGCTTTCGGAGGAGATCGTCGGCAAGGCGATCGCCGGCCGGCGCGACAAGGTGGTCCTTTCGACCAAATGCGGCCTTGTCTGGCATACGCGCAAGGGCAACCACTTCTTCGACTATGACGGGGAGCCGGTACATCGCTATCTCGGCGCGGAATCGATCATCCACGAGGTGGAGCAGAGCCTGAGACGGCTGGGGACCGACCACATCGATCATTACATCACCCACTGGCAGGACCCCACCACGCCGATCGAGGAAACGGTGGCCGCGCTCGAAACGCTCAAGCAGCAGGGCAAGATCCGCTCGATCGGCGCAAGCAATGTCTCACCCGAAGACCTCTCCGCCTATCTGGCAACCGGAAAGCTCGATGCGATCCAGGAGGAATTCAACATGGTCAAGCGCGATATCGAGAATACGCTGTTTCCCGCCTGCCTTCAAAACAGGGTATCGGTGCTGAGCTACTCGTCGCTGGCGCTGGGTCTCCTATCGGGAAAGATGGGGCCGGACCGAGAGTTCGAGGGGGACGACCAGCGCAAGGAAAATCCGCGCTTCTCGGCCGAGAACCGCCGCAAGGTCGCCCGGTTGATGGAGGCCATCGGGCCCGTCGCCGAGGCGCATGGCGCGACGCTGGCCCAGACCGTCATTGCATGGACGCTCCAGCAGCCCGGAATCACGTTCGCGCTTTGCGGGGCGCGCAATGCCGACCAGGCCAGGGAAAACGCGGGCGCAGCCCGCATCGTCCTTTCACCCGAACAAATCCAGACAATAAGCGAGGCCGCCACGCGCCACCTGAGACAGCTCGACGCCTGATCCGATTCCCCGAATGACGGAGTTACGCCCCCGCTTGCGAGCGGCGAACGGCGAAGCCATGCCTGAACAAAGAGAAAAAAAGTTCGAACAGATACGCCGCGATGGCAATTTCGACGTGATCGTCGTCGGCGGCGGCATCAACGGCATCGGCGTGTATCGCGAACTCGCGGCGCAGGGCCTGCGCGTCCTGCTGATCGAGCGCAACGATTTCTGCTCCGGCTGCAGCGCCGCCCCCTCCCGTATGATTCATGGCGGTCTGCGCTATCTGGAGAACGGCGAGTTCGAACTCGTGCGCGAGTCGCTGCTGCGCAACGCGCCGCACATGGTCAGGTCGCTGCCGACGACCATTCCCGTAACCTCGGTGTTTTCGGGCCTTCTCAATGGTACGGCGAGCTTCTTCGGACTTTCCAGGCCGCCATCGGCGCGTGGCGCGCTGTCGGTCAAGATAGGCCTGACCCTTTATGACTGGATCACGCGAAATCGCCGCGCCTTGCCAAGGCACAGTTTCCGCGGTCGGCGAGAGACGTTGAAGCGCTGGCCGGAATTGACGTCGAAACTGCGCTTTTCGGCTACCTTTTACGACGCCTGGATCAGCCATCCCGAACGAATGGGCGTCGAACTGGTGCTCGACGCTGAAAAGCTGTCGCCGCAATGCGTTGCGCTTAACTACGCGGAGATCAGGCCCTCCGGGAAGTCCTTCCAAATCGAGGACCGGGTATCGGGGGAAAAACTCCCTGTTTCCGCCCGCGCGCTCGTCAATGCGACCGGCGCATGGCTGGACGAAGCGCTCGAGGAACTGGCCGGGCGCGCCCGAGGATCGAAGCCGTTCGTCTCCGGCACCAAGGGCTCGCACCTCGTCATCGATAATGCGAAGCTCCACGAAGCACTCGGCGGGCACATGATCTATTTCGAGAATGCCGACGGAAGGGTCTGCATCGTTTTCCCCTATCTCGGCAGGGTGCTCGCCGGGGCGACGGATATCCGGGTCGACAAGGCGAGCCGCGTGCGCTGCGAACCGGAGGAGCGCGACTACATCCTCGGAGCGTTGAAGTCGGTCTTTCCGGCGATCGCCATCTCGGGGGAGGATGTGGTCTACAGCTATAGCGGCATCCGGCCATTGCCGCTCAGCAATCAGGAATTCACCGGCCGCATCTCGCGCAGCCATTTTGTCCATCGCCTGGAAGGGTCGATTCCGCATTTCTGTCTCGTGGGGGGAAAGTGGACGACCTTCCGCGCCTTCGCCGAACAGACGGCGGACGCCGTGCTGGCCGAACTCGGATTGCCGAGACGGGCCGATACGCTGGACCTGGCGATCGGTGGCGGGGCCGGCTTCCCCGGTTCCGCAGACGAACTTGCCGGTCAACTTTCCCGCGAGCACGCGATTGCGCTGGGACGGGCCGACTATCTCGTCGATCTTTATGGCGCCCGGGCGAGCGAGGTGCTTGGCTTCTGCCTTGGTCGCGAGGACGACGAACCGCTCGACGGATCTTGCCACACCACCACGGCTGAAATCGTCTTCCTGATCCGCAACGAATTCGTGTGCGGCATTGCCGACATCCTGCTTCGCCGCACGCCGCTGGCGATCAAGGGGCAGCTCTGCGGAGCATTGATCGATCGCGTCGCCGCCGTTCTGGCCTCGGAACTGGGGTGGGACGACAGTCGGACAAAACGGGAGATCGATGATTTCCGCCGCGAACTCGAAGACTATCACGGCGTGGACGCCGGGATGCTGGAACGCAGAACGCAAGACAGGAGCCAATGATGCGAACAAGCGCCAAGGTGCGAATGAACCGGATGTTCACCAATGGCGGCTGCCTGGACGTGGCGGTCGATCACGGCGTGTGCAACGAGCCGAGCTTTCTTTTCGGGCTGGAGGACATGTCCGGCGTCGTCGACACGCTGGTCGCCGCCAGGCCCGACGCGATCCAGATGGCCTACGGACAGGCAGATCTGCTCCAGTCGCGCCCCGAAAAGGACAAGCCCGCGCTGGTGATGCGCATCGACATGGGCAATCCCTACAATGGCGAACGCCATCGCGTGATGTGGTCCATGCTGCAGAACCACGACGAACCGCTCATCGGCGCGCTCGAAATGGACGCCGCATGCGTCGTCGTGAACCTGTTCATGCTGCCCGACGAGCCGGAACTGTTCCGCCAGTGCGTCGAGAACATCAGCAAGGTCCGGGCCGCGTGCCACAAATACGGAATGCCGCTGATGATCGAACCCCTGGTGATGCTGCCCAACGAAGTGCGCGGCGGCTACCAGGTGGACGGCGATGCGGACAAGATCGTCACCCTGGTTCGCCTGGCGTCGGAAATGGGGGCTGACATCATCAAGGCGGACCCGACGGACAATGCCGAGGATTTTCATCGCGTGGTGGAAGCGGCCCGCGTGCCGGTGCTCGTGCGTGGCGGCGGCAGGGACGATCTCAAGGCTGTGTTTGCGAAATCGGCCGCGCTGCTGAAGCAGGGGGCGAAGGGCATGGTCTATGGCCGCAACATCTATCAGCACGAAAATCCCAGGGCCGTGGTCAATGCCCTCATGGCGATGATCCATGACGGCGCCGGCGGCGATGAAGCCTGGGACATTTATGACCGGGATGCCGGACATGGCTGAGCAGGGCCCCTTCCTGCTGGGACTGGACGCCGGCAACACGGTTATCAAGGCAGTGCTGTTCGACGCCGCGGGCAGGCAGGTCGCGATGCACGGCCTTGACGGGCACACGCGCACGCCCAGACCCGGCCATGTCGAGCGCGATGTCGACGAACTCTGGGCGAACGTGCGGGAGGCGATCCGGCTGTGCATCGAAAAATCCGGCATCGACCCTGCGCGGATAGCGGCCATCGGAACGGCCGGCCATGGCAACGGCCTCTATCTTCTGGACCGGAACGGCTCGGCGCTGATCGGCATCCAGTCGCTGGACACCCGCGCGGCGACCCTGTCGGGCGAAATGGACGCGGCCTGCGGCGGCGCGATCCACCGCATCAGTCTCCAGCGCCCCTGGCCGTCCCAGACGCCGGTCTTGCTGGCCTGG
>JAUIBM010000184.1 GCA_030428345.1 Alphaproteobacteria bacterium
CGCCCTGTTCGGGCAGTTCCAGATCGATCACGTGGCCGACGCCCTGCCAGACGGTTTCGCCGACGCCCGGATCGCCCGCATCCCAGTCGAGATTGCGGAAGCCGGTCGAATAGCGCGCCGGCTCCTCGCCGGGACCCGTTTCCAGCTCGATCAGGAAGACATAGTCGAGGGAGCGGCCGCGCCCGGCCTCGCGCAGGGCGATGCTCATGGATTGCCCTCCTGATAGGGGAATTCGATGGCGCTGAGCCGCCCGCGCGAGAGCGGCCCGGCCGATCGCACCAGTTCGACCGAGCCATTGTCGCCCATGGCGTAGAGCCCGAAGCGCCCGGTCGGCCGCGCCAGCTCGATCAAATCATTGGGCAGCGCCCGCTTCCACAGCGGGTTCGCCAGCTCGAGCCGCGCCTCGCCATTGGCATCGCAGACGGCGTTCGCTGAAGCCATGTGGAGGTTCATCTCGCCCGGCAAGCCGATCGACAGATGATCGCCGAATTTCAGCACCGTCTCGCCCTCGAGCGCAGTGTCGAAGCCCTTGGCGAGAAGCGTTGTCGCGCCGCGCGGCGCGGCCGTCTTGACCAGCGCCCGGGTCGAGCCGGTGAGCAGGCGGAAATCGCGGCAGAAGGATTGGTCGGCCGCAGCGTCGTCGGTGAACAGGATCTCGGCATTGTTCGGCGCATAGCCATTGCCGCGTCCGAGCGGCAATTGCCGCAGCGGGTCCCAGGCGGTGAAAGCCCAGTCGCGCCGGGCGAGGCGATGGAACCAGGCTTCCATATGGACGGTCGCCGCCCGGCCCATCGGCGCGGCCTCGATCGTGAAGGTCCACAGATCCTCGCGCAGCGGGCCATATTGCGGCGCGCTCGGCTTGAACTGGCTGGCTGAGCGCCCGCGAAACGTCGTCAGGGTGAAGGGGCCGGACGAAGTCTCGAACAGCTGCTGCGGCAGTTCGACCGTGACGATGCCGGAGCGGGAGAGGGGCATTATCTGCGCCCCCAGGGATTGCGGGCGTAGTCATCCTTGGCGGCGGCAGCGCCTTGCTTGATGATGCCGGGCGCGGCGGAGCCGACAATGCGGATCGTCTGGTTTCCCGCCTGTCTGAGAATGCGGGCGTCGACGTCCTCGGACATGCGCAATTCCACCACGGTCGGTTGCGAACTTCCGCTTCCGGCCGAGTTGCCGTTCGCCGGGGCGGGGATGCGCGGCAGGATCGTGCCGGACACGCCGGGCACGAATATCTCGGGGCGCTTCTCGCCGACGACATAGGCCTTGCCGGCCTGGACGTCGCCGCCACCCTCGCGGAACCCGCCGAACACGGCCGAGGCGAGCGAGGACAGGAATGAGCCGCCCGGGGTCAATCCGCCGGAGCCATTGCCGAAGGCGGCGAGGATCTGCGCCTGGATGATCAATTGCGCGACTTGCGCCGCCAGGCGGATCGCCGCATCCTTGGCGTCCTCGCCGCCCTTCGCAAAGCCCGCCAGCGCCTGGCCGAACGCCGAGCCCATCGCATTCGCCGCCTGGGTCTGTTCGCGCAGCAGGGCGAGGCGTTGCCGGTCGGCCTCGTTCTGCGCATTGATCAACGGCACGACGGCCTTGAGATGGTTGATCTCGTCGGCCGTTGCGGTTTCGCCGAGCCCGGCGATCGCCGCGCGGATCTGCTGTTCCTCGCGCAATTGCGCCAGCGCCGCCTCGCGCTCGACCCCGGTGAGCGACAGGGCGGCGAGTTCGGCGTCGAGATCGGCGAGGGTCTGGGCGTTGCGCTCCCTCTGGGCGGCGGCCTGCGCCGCTTCATTGGCGGCGCGTTCGGCGTCCCGCTGCTCCCTGAGATAGCTTCTGCCGGCATAGGTGTCGCCGGCTTCGCCCGCCGCGCGCCCGGCGCCTGACAGATCGACCTGCCGGATGCGGTCGGACGCCTCGGCCATGGCGTCGAGATTGGCGGCATATTCGCGCGCCAGTCGCGAGCCATTGAACAGTTCGACCGCAAGGGCGCGCGCCTTGTCCGAGATCGTCTCGTCGATCGCCATCCGCCCGACTTCCTGGCGGAATTTCTCGGCGGTGATTGTGCCCTGCGACAATTGCTGGACATAGCGGCCAAGCTGGCGCTGCGCCTGGTCGGGCGCGTTCGCCATCATCCCGCGAACGCCCGATTGCTGGCGCTCCAGGAAGGCGACGACGCGCCCGGCCGTATCCTCGATCCCCTTCAGCTCGAGTTCGTAGGAGGTTCGCAATTCCTGCGCGGTCAGCTTCGCCTGGACGACCAGTTCCTGCGAGGAGAAGCCGCGCTTCAGCGCCTTTTCGATCGCATCGCCCGCGACGGACGAGCTTTCCTTCAGATCGGTGACCAGCCGCTTCATGTCTTCGAGGCTGTTCTTGGCCTCCTCGGCATCGGACCCGGTGAAGGCCTGCGCGATCAGCGGAATGGCGGCCGACGCTGCCGCAATGCCGAGGACGAAGAGATTGATCGGGTTGGTCAGGAACGTGAAGATGCCGGCGGCGGTCGCCTTCAACGCCTGGAGGACCGACGCTCCGGGGCCGAACATCTGCGAAATCTGCGAACCTTGCTGGATGATCGCCATGAAGGGCGAACCGCCCGAGGCGAGCTGCACGCCCAGATCCTGTATCTGGAACTGCATCTGCGCCATCTGGTGCGTCGACAGCTTCAGGCCCGCCGCCGCCTGCTTGCCGCCGGTCGCGATCTCACTGCCCAGCTGCTGAGCCCCGCCGGTCGCCGCCTGCCGCGCCAGTTGTTCAACGCGGGTCAGGCCCTGCGCCGTCTCGTCGAGCGCGACCTTGGCCGACTTGGCGTCGCCAGTGATGACCAGCGCGGTCTTAAGCGTCATGATCTGACCTCTCGCGCGATATCCAAACCTGAGCGAAGAGCGAACGCGGCCAATGCCGCGCCCCCTCCGGAGCGAGCCGCATCGCGGCGACAGCGTGAGGAGACCTCATCCCACCCTCGCATTCAGCGCGTCGCGCGCGGCGCATTCGATCGCCTGCAAATGCGCGAAGCTTGTCGCATCGGGCTCGATGCCGCGCGCCCGCCAGGCGATGGCCGCCCCGGCATAGTCGAGCCCGACATAATGTCCGCTGCCGGCGACCCGCCATTGCGTCGCCGCCGCGACAAAGGCCTCGGCTGCCGGCGCATGGTCTGGATAGAGCCCGGCGAACTGGCCTGCCGGATGCGCGAGCCGGGCCTCGATCGCGGCCATGGCGGCGGCGGGCAGCCCCATGGCGCGGGCGTCGGCGAGGGCGTCATCCTCGCCACTCGCCAGGCCTTGCAGATTGGTCGGCCGGTCGAACAGATCGCCCGCGACCCATGCCCGCCCGGCCGCCATCAGTTTCCCTCGCGCGCGCTCGCCACGCCTTCGAAATAGGCGCGCACCAGCGCCGAGCGGATATGCGGCAGGTCGATCAGCCGGTCGCGCAATTCGTCCGACCAGACCAGCGGCTCGCCATCCGTGCCGGCGATGTCCTCGCCGCCAATGACGACGCGGCGCAGGAAGCCCGTCGCGCCCTCGGCCGAGCCGAGATCGAACGTCTCCTGTTCGGAAAGGCCGAGGACGCGAAACCGCGCCACAAAGCTCTCTTCCTGTTCGCCAGGCAGCCGAACCGCGACGGCCGTCCGGAAGCAGGGATCCTTGTCGATTCTCAACATTGCATTTCCTCGCGCTGTCGCCGCTTCGCGGCTTGCTCCGGAAGGGGCGGCGCAGTTGCGCCGGGCTGCTCTTCGCAGCCGTCCCCGGTGGTTCGTCGCAACGCCTCCAAAATCAGCATGGCGTTGCGTTCGGCAGAAGCGGCCGAAGAGGCCGCCGGGCCGGTCAGGCCCGCCCTCGCGGAGCGGCGGCGAAAGCCGCTCGCGCGAGCGCAATCAACTTAGTCAAGGCGGCGAAGAGCCGCCCGGCGCGACTGCGCCGCCCTGACCGGAGCGGGTGGCGCAGCCGCCCTGCGTGAGGTCACGTAAGCGTCAAGCTGAACTGGTCGTTGCCGCTCACTGGCTGCGGGATCAGTTCCAGCGGCCACTCCAGGATGTTCTGCTGGTTTTCATAGCCGGAGAGGCGCTTGAGCTGCGCCGCCGGTATCGCCAGCGTCGCGATCTTGCCGGCGCCGGCGCCATGCACCAGCGAGACCGCGACCAGCGTCCGCGCATTGGCGAGCGCGAACGGATTGAAGGTAGAGACCGGAACCGCCTCGACCCGGGCGGCGAAGCTCTCCGCGCGATCGGGGATGATGATCGATTCCGAACCGACCAGCAGGCGCGGTTCGACCTGGTTGCCGAGATTGAGCGAAACCTCGCGCAGCACCAGCGACACGCCATTGACCGTGAAGGTCGGCGTGTTGGTCGAGGTGACGATCTGCGGTCCCTTGAAGGCGGAAAAGTCCGGCGTCGGCCGCGCCTGTTCGGAAGGCTGCGACCACAGGCCCAGCATGTCGAATTCGAGGTATGGTATTGCTTGCGCCGCCACCCGCAGCACGCAGGTGCCGCGGCAGCCGGTCAGGATGTGCCGGGTGCCGCCGATCCAGAAATGCAGCGTGCCGGATTCCATCGCGTCCGAGATCGGGTTATAGGCGACCGAGGTGTCTTCGACGATCGCCTCGGCCATGCCGCAGGTGCGCAGCATCGGTCCCCAGGCGGGCGCAAGGCCGGCCGTTCCGGAAGGGGAGAGCTCGACCTTGCCCTTGAGGCGGGCGCGAAGCCCGGTCGGGATCATTTCCTGCGCGCCCAGATACGGGCGTTCGAGATCCCGGCTGACATCGTCGCCTTCCATCGGCGTGAACTCGACGCCGGTCATCAGCATGGCATTGTCGGCGCCGGTCGGCGTCGGATCGGTGCCATAGGCGCTTTCGATCTCGAACAGGATGATCTTCGACTTCCACTTGATCGGGGCCATGGTCTAACCCTCTTTCCTGGCTTCAGCGCCCGCTTGAGGGTGCTTCGAGGCGTCTTCACGCTGACCTTGAGACCCGGTCTTGGGATGCGGCTGGCGTTCAAGCGCGCCGTCCGGTCGACGGATGAAGGACCCGCCTTCCTGGGGCATGGGTGCCGGCTGTCCGGCTTCGCGGCTTTTGCGCGTCTTGCTCACTGCAAATTCCTCACCTGTGTCTGGATGGCGAAATCGAGTTGGTAGAGCACCATGCCGGCCTCGGCCGACAGGAGATTGCCCGCCGAAATCCGGAACACGCCGATCGCTTCGTCGGGTCCCCAGCCGGCGATCGCCGCCACAAGCGCGGAGACCAGCTCGTCGATGCGCGGCACGGCCCGCGCCCCGGTGGCATCGCCCTGGACGCGCACGACCAGGACCACGGCGAAGGCCTCATCCAGCATCTGCAGGAAACAGCCCGCGCCGGCTTCGCCCTCGTCGCGGGCGCGCAGGCCGAGCGGAAGCACGAAGGCGGCGACAGGCGATTGCGGCCATTGCTTGCGGGCGATCAGCTCGGAAAGATCGGCCGCGCCCCTGGTGCGGCTTTCGAGATCGGAGACTTCCGCCTCGATGCGGGCGGTCAGGGCGTCGGTGAGACTCATGCCTCACCCCCCGTCGCCGCCGCCAGGAAGTCATCGACGAGTGCGATTATCTCTCGCCGGTCCGCCTCGCCGAGGCCGAGATAGGCGCGGCGCGGAATGGTCACCGAATGGACGATGGTATCGGCTCCGGCGCCGAAGCGCCGGAAGCGAAGGCCCTTTGCCGTCTTCGCCTTGATCACGCCGCCGAACTGATGAATGGCGCCATAGATCAGATTGGTGCCGACCGCGGCCGAATTGCCGTCCGCCTCGCGGGTGATCGAGCGATAAAGGGTCTGCGTATCGCGCAGCGTCTTGCCGTTCTCGACAAGCGCGCGCACCGAGGGCGGCCAGGGATTGCCGTCCGGGTCCCGCTCCGCCTCGAAGCGCGCCCTGGTCGATGTGACCAGCGAGTCGCCGATCGCGAGGAAGAGCTCGCGCGGCTGGTCCAGGCTCGCCGCCGCCCGCGCCAGCGTCTCCAGCGCCGCATCGGCGTCGAGGCTGATCGCGACGCCAGTCATTGACATGTCCTCACGCGCTGCGCGCTCCGGACGGGGCGGCGCAGGAGCGCCGGGCGGCTCTTCGCCGCCGGCTCGCCGGCGATCAAGCCGCCTGAGCGAAGAGCGATCGCGGCGAATGCCGCGCCCCCGCGGAGGGCCAGAGCCGAAGGCTCGGTGCGGCCCGTGAGCGAATACATCAGATATAACCCTTCATGCTGGCATTGGTGAGCAGCCGCTCTTGGTCGTTCGAAAGGACCTGGCTGCCGCCCGAGGACGCGGGTTCGATGCCGGCGATGTCGAGCGTCATCACGCCGGAGGCGATGTCCTTCAGCTGCTTCAGCGCCTGCTCGTAGTCGCGGGTGATTTTCTCGCCGG
>JAUIBM010000185.1 GCA_030428345.1 Alphaproteobacteria bacterium
CGACGAACCAGGAAAGCTCCTCGATCGACATATTGGGCGAGGAGACCGCGAAGGTCATGATCGCCTGCCCCTCGACATCGATGCGGCTGACGACCGGGCTCTCGACATCGGCGGGCAGATCGCCGTTGATGCGGTCGATCGCGTCCTTGGTATCCTGGACCGCCTTGTCGGTCGGCACCTCGATGTGAAACTCGACAAGCGTTTGCGAGCGCCCATCGCTGACGGTCGAGCGGATGTTCTTGACGCCTGTTATGCCGGCAACGGCGTCCTCGATCTCGCGCGTCACCTGCTTTTCGAGTTCGGCCGGCGCCGCCCCGCTTTGCGTGACGGTAATGGCGACGAGAGGAACGTCGATATTCGGGAACCGGGTGATCGGCAGCGCGTTGAATGCTTGCCAGCCGAGCAGCATGAGCATGGCGAAGGCGAGCAGCGGAGCTACCGGATTTCGAATTGACCAGGCCGAGAAGTTCATGAGCCGCGCCCTAATTCAAGCTGTCGAGGGAGGGTGTCTCCACCAGCACAGGATTGACGCGATCGCCATCGCGCACAAAGGAGCCGGCCTTGGCGACAACCGTGTCACCCTCCTTCAGACCGGTGACGACCTCCACCCACTCGCCCTCGCGTATTCCCGGTTCCACCGGAACCGCCTTGACGAGGCCATCCTCGACCTTGAGTGCCACAGCGCCGCTGCTCGACCCGCCGATTGCAGAGACCGGGGCGATCAGCGTCTCCTTGCGCACGACCAGGATCTCAGCATCGGCGAACATGCCCATGCGCACCTTCGAGGGATCCTCAATCGAAATACGCACGCGGCCCAGCCGCGTCGTCGTGCTCACGCTTGGCTCGACCAGCCTAACGGTGCCGCGCAATGCTTCGGTCTGGCCCGCGATATGCATCAGCACTTCCTGGCCGGGCGCGACGCGCAAGACATCCTGCTCCGCCAGATCGGCGCGAAGCTCGAGCAAACCGTCGCGCAAGAGCACGAACATCGAACCGCCGGCGGCGCTGGCGATACCGCCAACCTGTGCGTTGCGCTCGACCACCAATCCGGAGACGGGCGCCTTGATCGCGGTGCGCGACAACTGCAGATCGACATCGGCGATCTGCGCCGCAATCACCTTCAGCTGGGCTTCGGCGGCGGCCTTGTTCTTCTTCGCGGAAGTCACGCGCGCCATCGCCGATTCCGCGCTGGACTCCGATTGCTCCGATTTGGACTGCGCGGCCAATCCCTTTTCAGCAAGGGTCTGGGTTCGGCTGCGAACCCGCACCGCCTCGTCGGCCGCCGCCTGGGCCTCGATCACCTGCGCGGCGGCGACGGCGACATTCGCCTCGGCGCTGGCCTGTGAGGCCAGAAGCTGGCTCTTTTTCAGAAGCAGTGTGGAATCGGACAATTTCGCCAGGACCTGGCCTTCCCTGACCCGCGATCCGACATCGACAGCAATGCTGTCCACCGCCTGACCCTCAATCTGAGGTTGCACAAATACCTTTTCCACCGGCTCGATCAAGCCCGATCCGAGCACCATTTCGGAAATGACGCCCATTCGAACCTTGGTGACCGAGATCGCCGGCGCGTTGGCGGTAACCGGCGCGTCCGCGGGCTCTGCGGCATTGGCGAGGGAAACTGGAAGCAGAAGCGCCAGGGCGGCCCCGGCAATAAGAATGGATTTGAAACGCGCCATATACTCAGCTTTCTTCAGCTTGGCCGTTGGGTGTGCGGCGATCCGGCAACTCCCCAACCATTGATTCGATGACTTTCAACGTGAAATTCGCCAGTTCTTCCATGCGCTCTCGAGAGATTACCGCCGGACCGTTTCGCGGTTTCAGCTGCAATCCCTGCACCAGAAAAATGATGAAGCGGGCCTGCGGGGCGTAGAGTTCCTCCGCCTCCTCGGGCGCCACGCCTGAAATCCGCCCGAGCGCGCGCGTGATGTATTTTGAAACCTGACGCTCCATCTGTTCCGCCAGGGCCGCGATTTCGGGCCGGCGGAACGAGGCCGTGCAGATTTCCGCCATGATCGGCGCATTGTCGCGCGCCTTTCCGACAATGTGCTCGCGCAGAAGACGCTGGAAGGATTCGCGCGGATTGTCCGATTCGGTGACAAGACGGAAGCTGGTCTCGATCTCGTCGAGATTGCGCTGGGCCAGCGCTTCCACGATCGCGCTCTTGGAGGGGAAATAGCGATAGAAATTGCCGGCGCTCATCCCGGCAGCATGGGCGAGATCCTGCATGGATGCGCCGTCGAACCCCTTTTCGGAAAATACCGACTTGATCCGGTCCAGGATTTCCCCGGAGCG
This sequence comes from Alphaproteobacteria bacterium, assembly GCA_030428345.1. GTDB lineage: Bacteria > Pseudomonadota > Alphaproteobacteria > Rhizobiales > Rhizobiaceae > BOKV01. The sequence goes on from JAUIBM010000185.1 coordinate 2,296, forward strand.
GCCATCGGCCTCGACATCGTGGGCGGCGGGCGCCAAATCCATGCAATGTTCCACTTATGCGCTCGGGGCATTTCGAGCAATGGCCACGCGGGCGCGCGCCGAAGGCCGCTCATTCTCACCGTAGATGAGAATGAACGTTCATTTTTCAAGTCGCAATATCCGAACTTTGTTAAAGAAGGCCGAAATTCTTGGATTCGGGCAATTCAAGCCACGTCAAACCGGCGCACCCGCCACCAGTTCATGTATGTATGCCAGCTTGGCCGAAACAGGTTCAGAAAGTACAAACGGGTAGAAATCGGGCTGGCCGACGCTTCGATTGAGCGCATTGATCGCCACGGTGAGCGGCACCCAGGCGGCCACGAGGTCGGCGGCGGCCGGCTTCGCATAGGGGTCGAAGGCTACCGCGACATTGGTCCGTTCCGGGCCCGGGGTCGCCGACAGGGTCATGTTATAGGCCCGCGCGGTTTCCAGCCCGTCGACGATATGCAGGTAGTGCGCCCAGGTTTCGGCGAAATCCTCCCAGGGATGCGCCGTGGCGTAGGCGCTCACGAAGCTGTCGCGCCATCCGGCCGGCGCACCGTTTTCATAATGCGCCTTCAGCGCCTCGCCATAATCGGCGCGCTCATCGCCGAAAACCGCCCTGAAACCCTCCTGCGCGCCCGTTCCGGCGACCAGCTTGTCCCAGTAGAAATGCCCGATTTCGTGCCTGAAATGTCCCAGGATCGTCCGATAGGTCTCGCCCATGCGCTGGCGCAGCAATTCGCGGCGCGCATCGTCCGCCTCTGCGATGTTGATCGTGATGATGCCGCCGTCATGCCCCGTCAGCACCGGCTTGCGCGACCCGTCCGAGGCAGTCTCGTCGGCCAGGAATTCGAATGTCAGCCCGTGCGCGGGATCTTCCTGGCGGCTGGGAATGGGCAGGCCGAGCCGCACGAGCGAGCGGAAGAGATGGCGCTTGGCCGCCTCCATCCGCGCCCAGCGCGCCGGGTTCCCCTCGACGGCAAGGTCCGGAATGACGCGCGTCCTGCTGCAGGAGACGCATTGCGTCTTCGGCTCGCTCACGATCCAGTTGCAACCGGCGCTGTCGGCATTGGCGCACAGGAACAGGTTTGTCGCGTCCGACGAGGCGCCAAGCCAGACATTTTCCAGCGGATGGAACGACAGCATCCTGTCTGACGCCAGATCATAGCCGAGCATGGCGCTGCAGCGCACGCATCGATGGCTTTCGAAATGGACTTCGTTGCCGCAATTGCGGCAGATGAAACGTTGCATGATCTTTTTCCAAGCTGTTCCGGCCGCGCTCCACCAGAGAACGCGCCACGGCAGTGAACGCGGCATGGCCCGCAAGGTTTCATCGGGCGGTTCGCAAACCGCCCTTTCGCCCGTCAGGTGTAGCGCACGCCCTGGCGCTTCAGTTCCGCCTGCACGAGGGCGATGTCGATCCGGTCTAGCTCGCGGCCCGACTTGACCGAGATCGCGGCGGCGATTCCCGCGCCCTGCCCCGTGACCGCGCAGCAGGACATGTTGCGGGTTGCCGCATGGCTGACCGTATCGCCGCCAGTCGCCCGCCCCGCCACCAGCAGGTTCCTTACGCCCTTTGGCAGCAGGTTGCGATAAGGCAGTTGGAAATAGCGCCCGGTTGTGGGCAGGATCAGGATGCCGTAGCCGTCGATGAATTCGGGATAGATGCCGATCGAATCCTCGAACCGGCCCTGCTCGCGCACGTCATTGCCGGTCATGTTGTATGCCGCGTCGATCTTGCGGGTGTCGCGAATGCCGATGGTCATGCCGAAATTGCGCAGGCGCGCGCCCTCGCATCCCGGCATGTAGCGGCGCAACGCCTCGATCGCCAGCATGGTCTGGCGGCGTCCCTCGATCTCGAACCGCGTCAGGTCGTCGGGATCGGTGCCGTCGCAATTGTCGAGATGGATGAGGTTCATGTAGGTCAGTTCGCCGGTATCGTGCAGCGCGCCCCAGGTTCCGGCGATCGTGTTGAGGCTGGCGGGGATCAGACCGTCCTCGATCGCCTTCTGGAACGGCTTCTTGATGAAGGGCGAGAACATGGCGTCCTCCTTGCCCGACGTCTCGATGTTCCACTCGCCGCCGCCCGCCCAGTCGCGATAGGTCTGCGGATCGGACTGGACGCCCGCCATGAATTTTGCCTTGTCGACCCCTGCCAGGTGAAACATCACCGAGGCGGCCATCATTTTCTCCTTCGGGGTCATGAAGGTCGCGGCGCCGGCGCGATGCGCCACATCCGCGTCGCCGGTCGCATCGATCACGCGCTTCGCCAGGATCGCCTCGCGGCCCGCCTTGGATTCGACGACGACGCCGATGACCGCGTCCCCGTCCATCAGCGGGGCCGCAAAATGGCGGTGCGCCATCGCGCGCATGCCCGATTCCTTCACCATCCGGTCGGCCACGACCTTGAACCCTTCCGAATCCAGTTCGTAGGATATCGACTGGGATTCTGGCACCGCCGCGCCCATCGCCTTGGCCCGATCCTCGAATTCGCGGCCGATGCCATTGGCCTCGACGGTCTGTTCGTGGCGGTACCAGGCCATGCCCTCCACTCCGACGACCGTGATGTTGCCGCCAAAACAGCCGAAACGCTCGACCATGGCGACATCGACGCCGGCACGGGCAGCGGCAAGCGCCGCCGCCAGGCCGCCGGGACCCGAGCCGATCACCAGAACGTCGCATTGATGCACGATGTCGATCTCGCGGGCGGGTTCGACGATTTTTCCAAGGCTCATGGGGGATTTCCTGAGGAGGGCGTTGAAGGACGCAATCTAGTCATCGCCCTGCCGGACACAAGAGCGCTTGCGGGGCGGCAGGCAGAGATTGCGGTTACCCGCCGGGCATACCGCCAAGATGCGACAGCAGTTCGGCGACATTGCCGGCCTGAAACTTCTTCAGGAGCTTTGCGCGATAGGCTTCGACCGTACGCGGCGAAATCGTCAGCAGCCGCGCGATCTCCTTGCTCGTGCGCCCCTCGGCCAGATGCATGACGATCTGGCGTTCGCGCGTGGTCAGTTTCGGCACCGGCCGCTCATACGAAAGGTCGGCGAAGCTCCACACCGCTCTCGCCAGCGGATCGCCCTGACGCGTCAGCGAATTGCCGCGGACCCGGCACCAGAAAAGTCGGCCGTCGGCGCGAGCCATCACCCGTTCGTCCGAATAGCGACCGGTCTCGCGCAGCGGCTTCACCCCGACGTCGCGGATCTGGACGAATTCCTCGAAGGAGGGGTAGAGGATTGCAAAAGACTTCCCTACCAGGGCCTCGCAGGAGAAGCCGAACATCTCCCCAAAGGCCGGATTGCAGGTGCGGATGACGCGATTCTCCGTCAGCACGATGCCGATCGGCGCGTGCAGATAGGCGAGTTGATCGAACTCCGGCGATGTAATCGCAATGGCCATGCGTATTTCTACGATATTGCTGCGTTGCCTTCCCTTGTTGATAGTAGCAGGGTGATGGGTCCCTTGCAGACAAAATCGGCAGGAGCCCTTCCACGCATGCAAGGGAGGAGAAACGCCATGAACCTGGCCAGACCGGGTTATTGGGAAAATTCGGGCCGCTCATGGTCATGGTCGGCTTGTCCCCGGCGTTTCTCGGGCGGTCGCTTCAATCCCGCCTTCCCCGCTCATTCCTGCGATTTTCCCATTCCGGCGATGGGACCGGCGCATTCGACGTCCCGTGCAATGCGGCGCACGGCAGGCAGGCGCGGGCCGGCCTGGCGTGGCCGTCGCACGAGGCGAGCCGGCGCAACAAGCTTCAGCCGGCATTGATCCCGCGCGCCGGGCAACGACCCGATGAAAATCTACCCCAAGAGGAGGAAATGAAATGAACAGACTGATTTCAATCCTGGCCGCGGCCACGGCGATTGTCGCCGCCGGCGCGGCCATGGCGCAGGACGGTCCGGCAAAGATCGCGATCGTCCACGGCACATCCGGTTCACCGCTGGAGGTCTATTCCAAGCAGACGACCACCGGCTTCAATCTTGGCCTGGAATACGCCACCAAGGGCACCATGATGGTCAAGGGCAAGAAGATCGAGGTGCTGG
>JAUIBM010000186.1 GCA_030428345.1 Alphaproteobacteria bacterium
ATCGAAGATGTTGTGGAACTGCTGAAAGAGTTCAGTGAGATCGCGCCGAACCCCGCTGACGAGAGCGGGGAAGACAGAGACCTCGAAATCGCGATCTGGTCGATCCAGATCAACCGCTCGACCTTGCGCCAGGCGAAACGGACAAGCCCGGCTTCGATGATCCCCGGCCGCGCCCAGCGACCGGCGGACACGGTCAAGGCGGATGCGGCGCGCAAGCTGTTCTCGATCGCGACCAGCCATATCGTGTGGGGGGTGGTCGACACCGGCATAGACGCCAACCACCAGGCGTTCCAGCTGATCGAGGACGGCGCGGAAGAGCCGGTGAAGGGGCGCGGGAAGGCGAAGCAGGCCGACCAGAAGCCGGCATCGCGCGTCCTGGCCACTCTCAATTTCACGCTGCTGCAGGAATTGCTGTCGGAAGGATCCGTCAGGCGCATCCTCGACAGCCACTTTCCCCAAAACCTGTTCTCCGAAGAGGAGCGCGCCGAGAAACTGAAAGACATGCAGCGCGCGGCATTCGAGATCCGCGAGGGCAGCGTCGGCGGCAGGCAACTGGATTGGTCGCAGCTGGAAAAGGTGATCAAGTTCGACAGTTCCGGCAAGGCCCCGCCGCCGAGCGACAATCACGGCAGCCATGTCGCGGGCATCCTTGGCGGCGATTTCAGCTTTGCCGGCGGAGGCTCCGGCGAGGCGGGGCCGCCGACGGGAGTCTGTCCGGACATCAGGCTGTACGACCTCAGGGTATTCGGCAGGGATGACGGCGAGCTTTCGGGCGGCGACGAATTCACCGTGCTCGCCGCTCTGGACTATGTCGCCTGGCTCAATCGCGATCCCATGCGCCCGGCGATTCACGGGATCAATCTGTCGCTGGCGCTGCCCTTCGAGGTGAACGCCTATGCCTGCGGGCGCACCCCGGTTTGCGACGCCTGCGACCGGCTGGTGTGGAACGGGACCGTGGTGGTGGCGGCGGCCGGAAATTTCGGATTCGACCGCGACCAGCGGGACTCCGCCTTCGGCGTCGGCTATCGCGGCATGAGCATCACCGATCCGGGAAATGCGCGCGAGGTGATCACGGTCGGCGCCACCCACCACAGCGAGCCGCACACCTATGGCGTGAGCTATTTTTCCAGCCGTGGACCGACGGGAGACGGAAGGCTGAAGCCCGATCTGGTGGCGCCGGGCGAGAAGATCCGCTCCTCCGTCGCCGGTGGCGCGATGGATGTGATGGACGGAACCTCCATGGCCGCGCCGCATGTTTCGGGCGTCTGCGCGCTGCTGATGGGGCGGTATGCGGAACTGATCGGGGAGCCCGAAAGGATCAAGCGCATTCTCATGGAGACCGCGACCGATCTTGGCCGCGACCGACATTTCCAGGGCGCCGGCCTGGTCGATGCCCTGCGCGCCCTGCAGTCGGTGTGAAGGGGAGAGATCGACGCATGATCACCTTCGAAGCGGTCAATGCCGGACATGGCGATGCGATCATCCTGCGCTATCCCGGAGATGGCGGATATGAGCGCATCCTGCTGATCGATGGCGGCCCCAAATCGGCAAGGGACGCGGGCGGAGGGAGATTCACGCCGCTGGACGATCATCTGATCCCGCGCCTCGCGGAGATCAAGGTCGGGCGCGACGCCAGCCAGGACGACATTCTCGCCGGTCGGCCCGACCTCCATCTCGATCTGGTTGCCTGCACGCATATCGACGATGACCATATCGCCGGGATCGAGCGCCTCTACCGTGTCCTCTCCGGGTTCGAGCCGGGCAAGTCATTTCCAGTTGCGGCGAGGCATTTGTGGTTCAATTCATACTCCAGGCTGCTGCGTGGCGCCGCCGGGAAGGCCGCGGAGGCCTCCGGCCTGTCGGCGGCCGCGGTGGCGCAGAGCGTCGGCCAGGGCGAGGCGCTGAGCGAATACGCGGTGGCCTATGGGGCGCAAGTCAACGATGGAACGACGGGCGGCGTCGTCTCGGCGGTCTTCGAGCCCTCGCAATTCGGCCCGGCGAGGATCGTCGTCGTCAATCCGGGCCAGGAGGAACTCGCCAGGCTGGAAAAGAAGTGGATCAAGGAGGTCAAGAAAAAGAGCGCCACGGCCCAGCCGTCGAGCGTCGTTGCGGAGACGATGAAGGCCTTTCCGAAGGATCGGGCGACCAACAATCTCTCGTCGATCGTGATGCTGGTCGAGGTGGACGGGGCGACGGTGCTGCTGACGGGCGATCAAAGGGGCGACCTGATCCTTGGCGGCCTGGAATTGGCGGGCCTCAAGCAGGCGGGACAGCCCTTTCACGTCGATCTGATGAAAGTGCCGCATCACGGCGCGGTCGGCAACAACCAGCGCGAGTTCCACGCCGGTGTCACGGCCGACATCTATGTCTTCTCGGCCAATGGAAAGGATCAGAACCCTGATCCGCCGGTCCTGGAAATGATCGCCGCGCAGGCCCGGCAGGGACGCGAATTCACCATGGCCTTCACAAATGGCGACATGGACTACGCGTTGAAGGACGGGATCGGGCCGAAATTCACGACAGGGTGGGAAGTGAAGTCCCTTCAGGAAGCGATTGCCGTCCTCCGCGAAGACCCTGCGATCCAGCAGAATGTGCGTTTCGAGTTTCGCGATCCCGCCCGGCATTCGCTTTGCTATCGCCTGCCGTCTGCGCCTGGAGGATGAGAGTCATGCCTGACAACGAAAGAAGAGCATCGCCGATCGACGGCGACAACCTGCGGGACGGAATCGGACTGGCGCTTTCGGGCGGCGGCTACAGGGCGATGGTGTTCCACGCCGGCGCGATCTTCCGGCTGAACGAGCTTGGCCTGCTGCCGCGCCTCGACCGGATTTCCAGCGTATCGGGCGGCTCGATGACGGCGGCGGCCCTGGCGGTTGCCTGGCGTGATCTGCAGTTCGACGCCAATGGCGTTGCCGCCAATCTGCGGGCGGAGTTCCTCGTCCCCATCCTGCGGCAGGCGGAGGATTCGATCGATGTCGGCTCCGCGTTTGGCGGCCTGCTGCCCTTCGTCTCGGCCGCGGACATCGCGGCGAAGAGCTATCGCCACAACCTGACGGGCGACACGGAGCTTTCGTCCCTGCCGGCCAACCCCACATTCGTGTTCAACGCGACCAATCTCATGACGGGCGCCACGACGCGGTTCCGGTCCGATTTCGTCGCCGACTACCAGATCGGCGTCATCGAAGGGTTGCGGCTGAAGCTCAGCGACGTGGTGGCCTGTTCGGCGGCCTTTCCGCCCGTCCTGTCGCCGGCGACGATCGATCTGTCCGGCGGCACGGTCCGGCCGGGAACGCAGGGGCCGCACGCCCGGCCGCCCTTTCTGGGGCGGGTCGCCTTCACTGACGGAGGGGTCTACGACAATCTGGGCTCGGAGACGATCTGGAAGCTCTATCGCACGCTGCTCATCAGCAATGCCGGCAAGCCCTTCGCGTTTGACGAGGGGCCGGCGCATGACTGGCTCGGGCAGTCGCTGCGCGTCCTCGACATCGCGCTCGACCAGTCGGAGGATCTGCGGGAGCGCATCCTGGCGCATGCTTATGAGGTGGCGGCGCGCAATGGCGCGATGTGGGGGCTGACCACCGGGTTGAGCAAGCCCGAGGACCGCCCGCAAATGCTGTCCGAAGCCGAATACATGGCCGCGCAGGCGGTGCCGACCCGGCTGGTGCGGCTGTCGCGCGGCGACCAGAACCTCTTGCTGAAGGCCGGCTACGCCCATGCCGCGAGCCGCATCCGCAAATATTTCGTCCCCGAACGGGGCGGACCGGAGGACCTGCCCGACGGGCAGCCGCCGCAGGTGTGAGCGTGGCAGAACTGGAGGATCCGAATGCCTGTCAACGGCCACTATATTGACGGAATCGCAAAGCTTTCCCTCGTGCACAAGGGCGCCAATCAGACGCCTGTCCTGGTCGTGATCCACTACTCGGTCACCAATACGGTGGCCGAGGCGGTGAAGGTGCTGAACGCCCGCAAACTGAGCTATCACGTCCTGATCGAGAAGAATGGCAAGGCCTTTCAGACGCGCCCGTTCACCAAGACCGCCCGGCATCCCGGGCTGAGCAACTGGAAGCCGGAAGCCAATCTGCGGCTCGGCTCCTCGATCAGTCGCAACTCGGTCGGCATCTGCCTGATGAACAAGGGATATGCCGTCGACCAGGGCGCGCCCAAGCATGCCGGGAAGCTGATCTACAATCCGGACGACGCATCCATGCAGACGTGGGAGGTCTATCCGAAGGCGCAGATCGAGCGGTGCCGCGAGATCGTGCAAGACCTGCTCGACGCCTATCCGGTCGCCGATGTGGTCGGCCATCACGACATCGCGATCCTGGGAAAGTTCGACCCCGGACCGCTGTTCGATTTGGAAGAACTCAAGGCGCTGGTCAAGCAGAAGAAGACGCTTGGCTTCAGGACCAGGGTGAGGGCGGGCAGAAAGCTGAAGCTTCTGCTGGAGCCGAAGAAGAACGGAAAAGTGCTGGGGGAACTGCAGGCCGGCGCGACGGTGCACATCCGCTCCGTCGCCTATGGCAATCGCGCGGCCTGCATCCAGCCCTCGCCGCCGAACAAGGCCCGCTATCTTACGCGATGGGCGTCTGTGGATCTCAGCGGCTCAGACAAGCATGACGGGTTTGTCGACATGGCCGGACTGGTCTCGACCCCGCTCGAGCCGGAGTTGGCGAAGCATTTGTGACGCAGAAACTTGCGCTCCCGTCTCAGCAACGAGGGAACGCACTGCCATGGAAGATTGCAACCGATTGTCGAGGCGGAGGAGAAGGCGATGATCGTCGACACACCCTGGAACACGTCGAGCAAACTGGCCAGGCTGCGGGAAAAGGGGGTGGTGGCGATACTCCGGTACTACAATTACGCCAACAGCAGCAAATTGCCGGAGAAGCGGCTCGAACTGGCGGAAGCGACCGCGATCCGCAAGGCCGGCATCAAGATCGGGGTTGTCTTCCAGCAAAGGCAGAACGACCCGGCCGATTTCTCGGTCGAGAAGGGCGTCAATGCTTGCCGTCGCGCGGTGCAACTGGCGCGCAATATTGACCAGCCGGCCGGGAGCACGATCTATTTTGCCGTGGACAATGACTTCGTCAAAGCTTCGCATCTCGATGCGGTGGCCGAGTTCTTTCGCGGCGTCTCCAACGCGATGAGCGAACTGGCCAAGGCGGAGCGCTATGCGATCGGCGCCTATGGGTCGGGCAAGGTCCTTGCTTCGCTGCTCGACAAGAAATTGATCGACCATGCCTGGCTTGCGCAGTCCACCGGCTGGTCCGGCTACAAGGGCTTCAGGGATTCCAAGCGCTGGCGGTTGCTGCAGGGGCCGGTCACGAAGGTCGGCGGGCTGGATTGCGACACCAACACCGCCAATGGCTCGTTCGGTGAATTCGCATAGGCTCAAAGCCGCGATGGCCGCAGGGCAAGGCGGAAGATGAGCGGGGCAAGCGGCCACGCTCCGTCCGTGCACCAATCTGAGGCCGACTAGCGCTTGCCGCCCTTCTTGGCCGCAGGTTTCCTGGCGGGCTTTTCGCTGGCGCCCGACTTCGCCGCCGCCTTTTCCGCGGTCTTGAGCGCGGGGGCGGCAGCCTTCTTGCTCGCAGCCTTGCCGACGGCCTTGGCGCCCGCCTTGTCAGCGCTCTTGTCCGAAGCCTTGGCGGCAGGTTTTTCAGTCGGCTTCTTCGCGGCCTTCTTGTCGGTCTTTGAAGCGGATTTCGCCGCCGGGCGCGCCGCCGACCAGGCAATCGGCTTGGCGGCCGGTTTGGCTGGGGCCGCGCCTTTGGTTGCGGACGCAGGCAATGCTTCGGGCGGGCCGGCGCGCGTTTCGGAAATGGCTCTCGAGGGCGCGGGCCCGCGTCGTGCAAGGCGCGGGCGACGAGCTCTTTGCCCGTGCCCGACTCACCGTAGATGACCACCGGCACCACCGAGTCGGCGAGGCGATCGACGAGGCGATAGAGCTTTTGCATGGCTGGCGAGGCACCCACCATGCCGCGGTAGGCGCTGCGATCGTCACGCTGCGCCCGGATGGTCTCACGCAGGCCTTGGACCTCGGCGTCGCGCATGTCGAGCAGGCTCGACAGTTCGCTTTGCTCTTTGGCCAGGGTCTCGGCACGCAGGCGAGCTTCGCGTAGCGCGTGGGCTTGGGCGACGGCGAGGCCGGCGAGCTCGGCGAAGTCCTCCATCAAGGCGAGGTCCGACTCCGCGAAGGCGCCGCGGCGCAGGCGGTGGTCGACGTAGGCGGCGCCCAACAGGTCCCCGCGAAAGCGCAAGGGCACCGCCACCACCGAGCGCAAGTTCAGGTGGCTGATCGACTTCGACTCGCCGAAGCGCTCGTCCTCGGAGTCGTCGACGCTC
>JAUIBM010000187.1 GCA_030428345.1 Alphaproteobacteria bacterium
TCGAAACCGGGGAACTGCGAAGAGTCTCAATCCATGGACTGCGCTTTCAAGCATGAGACAGGCGCCGTGCGGCTCGTCGCAAAATTGCATAATCGATCCGTTCAGTCTCAATATTGAGAAGTTTCTTGACATGGATATCGATCCGACCATAGCCTTTGTCATGGAAATGAAGGTCGCGACGCCCGGACGCTCAGTCCGGTTGTGGGCGCGAGAGGTGTCGGGGCTGGCGGCAGGGTCGTTGCCGGCGGACGCGCCTGGGCCAATCGCAACCGGTACTGCAAGCATGGATAGTCGGATTTGATCACCATCGAGCAAATCGCCAAGAAGTTCGGCGGCAAGGGCGGCAAGGAGGGCGAAGTCGTCGCGCTTGAGCCGTTCAGCCAGGAGATACGGCAGGGCGAGTTCGTCTCGATCATCGGCCCGTCGGGCTGCGGCAAGTCCACCTTGCTGCGGATCATCGCCGGGCTGGAGACGCCGACCTCCGGCAGGATCGTGCTGGGAACGTCCGGGCTCAAGCGTCCGGTCGGATTCGTGTTCCAGGACGCGGTGTTGCTGCCGTGGAAGACCGTTGCGGAAAACATCCGCTTCCCTCTCGACACGTCCGGCGTGCCGCGCAGCAAGAGCGACCGCAAGGTCCAGGAATTGATCGATCTGGTGGGGCTGGCCGGCTTTGAGAATTCCCTGCCCAAGCAGCTTTCCGGCGGCATGAAGCAGCGCGCGGCGATCGCCCGCGCCCTGGCAGATGATCCGCCCATCCTGCTGATGGACGAGCCGTTCTCGGCTGTCGACCTGCTGACGCGCGAGACGCTCAATGACGAATTGAGCCGGATCTGGCAGAAGACCGGCAAGACCATTCTTCTCGTCACCCATTCGGTGGAGGAGGCTGCCTATCTCGGCACGCGCGTCATGGTGATGAGTCCGCGCCCTGGCCGCCTCAGGAAGACGTTCGATGTCGACCTACCCTCCCCGCGCGGGGAGGAAACCAAGCGCTCCGCGGCGTTTCTCGATCTCGTCGGCGAATTGCGGAAGATGATGCGGGAGATGACCCGGTGAGCGGCCGCCTTCGCGCCATGGCGGAATACGGCGTGGCGCTCGCATTGCTTCTTCTTGCCTGGTGGTATGCCAGCGGCCCTCTCGGCATGCCGCATTACCTGCTGCCCTCGCCCGCCGCCGTGACGGCGACCTTGTGGAAGATGCTCCAGTCCGGCCAACTCCTGCCGCACCTTCTCTTCACCGTTCAGAACATCATTCTCGGCCTCGCCGTCGGCACGGTGTTCGGCGTCGCCCTTGCCTATCTGTTCTTCAAGGCGCCTCTGCTCACCCAGGCGCTGGAAGGCCCGCTCGTGGTACTGCAGACGGCGCCCAAGATCGCCCTCGCCCCGCTGATCGTCATCTGGTTCGGACTGGGCCTCACGGCAAAGATCGTGCTCATCTTCAGCCTGGTGTTCTTTCCCGTCTTTGCCGGCGCGCTCGCAGGTTTCCGGGCCGTGGACAGCCGGCTGCACGATCTTTCCCAACTGCTCCGCCTCACCCCGCTGCAGCGCTTCGTTAGCGTCGATCTGCCGGCCTCCCTGCCCAGCACCTTTGTCGGCGTGAAGATCGGCGCAATCCAGGCTTTGGTCGGGGCGATCCTGGCCGAGTGGATGTCCGGCGCGCAGGGGCTGGGATATCTGATGACCTTCGCAACGGCCACCTACAAGACGCCGATGCTGTTCGGAGCCGTTCTGCTAACCGCCCTCTTCGGCATGGCGATGCACGCCCTGCTGAACGAGATCGAGGCGCGATTCCTGTCATGGAACACCCCCGATGAACGTTAAGTCCCGCCCGACCGCCCTGCATCCGTTCGTCGACGGGCGTCCCCCGCACCTTCCATGCGGTCCGGGCGACGTGCGCCGGGACGTCCTGCTGCCTGGCGATCCGGATCGCGTACGCCTGCTCGCCGACATGCTTGAGGATGTGACCGACTTCGGCCGGCGGCGCGAATTCGCCATGATCTCGGGCAGCTACCAGGGGCATCCGGTCACGATCTGCTCGAGCGGGATCGGCGGCCCCTCCGCCGAGATCGCGCTGGTCGAACTGGCAATGCTCGGCGCGCGGCGCGTCATCCGCATCGGCGGCATGTCCTCGCTCGTCGACGACATTCCCACCGGTTCCTTCGTCAGCGTGGAGGCGGCGATCGGCGCCACCGGTGTCACGCAGCTCTATTCGAGCGAACCTTCCGCCCCGCAGCGCGCCAATCCGCGGCTTTGCGCGGCGCTGTGCGCCGCCGCGGAAGCGCGCGGCCTTGGAATCCGCGCCGGAACCGTCGCCACGAGCGACAGCTACTATCTCGGCCAGGACCGGCCGGTGGACGGCAACGCCGATTCCGGCGCCGGTCACACCGGCCATCTCGAGCGCTTCCGCAAGCAGGGCGCCCTCGGCATCGACATGGAAAGCCAGGTCGTACTCGCCGTGAGCCGGCGCATCGGCCTTGAGGCTGCGTGCCTGCTCGGCGTGCACGGCAACCGGGCCACCAATGACTGGCTCGTCGACTACGACTCCACACAGCGCAGCCTCCTGCACATCGCGGGAGCCGCACTCAAGGCTACATACCCACCATCCCCGGAACCAAAGGAGTAGAACCATGCATGAGAAGCTGAAGAAAATTGCATCCGCGCTAGCGCTCGCCATCCCCCTGCTGGGCGCAACGGCGGCCCTTGCCAAGGACAAGGTCGTCTTCCAGATCGACGGCAATGTGGTGCCCTTCTACGCGCCCTTGTATGCGGGCGTGGAAAACGGATTCTTCGCCGATCAGGACATCGAGGTCGAGTTCCTCTATGCGGGCGCTTCGGACATCCTGACCAACATCGCGGCCGGAAACGTCGATTTCGGCTTCCCCAATGGCGATGCGGTCGTGGCCGCGGCCGCCAACGGCCTGCCGATCAAGGTCGTCCACACGACCTACCAGCGTGGCATCGGCGCGCTTCTCGCCAAGAAGGAAACCGGCATCGAGACCTATGCGGACCTTAAGGGCAAGACAGTCGCCGTCACCTCGCTAGGCAGCCCGAACTATCTGCAGTTGCAGGTCGGGTTGGCCAAGGCAGGGCTGACCATCGACGACGTCAAGGTCGAGGTCGTGTCTTCCGGTGCAATCGTCCAGACGCTGCAGAGCGGCGACGTGGACGCGATCGTGTTCTCCGAACTGCGCAAATATGCGCTGGAGGCTGCCGGCTTCGACGTCACGATGATCCTGTCCAACGACTTCCTGCCATCCTTCGGCAATGTGGTCGTGACGAGCGCCAAGACGCTGGAGGAAAAGCCGGATCTGGTGAAGCGCTTCACCAATGCCGTCACCAAATCCTATGAGTGGGTGATCGACGGCCACGTCAAGGACGCCCTGCAGATCTCGATGGACAAATACACCCCGACCTGGGCCGACCAGATGCCCATCCTGACGACCGCGTTCGAGAACACCTTCGTCAAGTCGGTCTGGCAGAGCCCCCTGACCAAGGCAAAGGGCCTTGGCGCCGCCGATCTCGACGCCTGGCAAAAGAACGCCGACATCCTTGCCGAATACAAGGTCATCGACAAGGCGCCCAAGGCCGCCGACTTCGTCGTCGACCCCTCCTCGATCAAGTAGGCAGCCGTGCTGAAGCGTAGCCTTGCAGGCCTGATAGGAATCGTCGCGCTCTGGAGCGCGGCGGTTCACCTCTTCGACGTGCCCTCCTATCTCCTGCCGGGGCCGTGGGCGGTCGTCACGCGCATCGTCTTCCTCTTCGAGCGGGCCGATCTCCTGTGGCACATCTACGTGACCCTGACCGAGATCCTGGGAGGCTTCCTTCTGGGGGCGGTCGTCGGGGTCGCCTCGGCGATCGCCTTCTCCCGCTCGCCCCTGCTGCTGCGTCTTGCGACTCCGCTCATCCTGCTGCTCCAGACAACCCCGAAGATCGCGATCGCGCCGCTGCTGTTGCTGTGGCTCGGACTGGGCGCCGCTCCCAAGATCGTCCTCGTGGCGATCGTCACCTTCTTCCCGGTGATGACCGCGATGCTTTCCGGCATCACCTACATGAACAAATCCTACGCGGATCTCGCCGGGGTGCTGCGCCTGTCGCCATGGCAGCGGTTCCGGCATATCGAATTGCCTGCCGCCATTCCCACCCTGTTTGCCGGCGCCACGGTGGCGACCACGCTCGCCATGACCGCTGCCGTGATCGGCGAACTGATGGGCGCGAACAAGGGCGTCGGCTTCCTGCTCGCCAATGGCCAGGAAAACGCCGATACCGCCACCGTCATCGGCATGGTCATTCTGCTGTCGTTCCTGGGCTGGGCATTCTTCGCGGTGCTCGACTACGGCCGCAGCAGAATGGAAGACCGCTACCGCTGAACCATCCGGCGCGATATCGCAGGCCGAACAAGCTCACTTGCGGCAAGGCCGGCGCGCCCCTTTTCGGCGGCGGAATGCCGGCGCCGTCCTGCGCCGATATCACCGGCCAGCGCTGCGATCGGCTGCGCTGCGGCCTGCGATCTGGCCGAATATGAGCGCCATTCCGACATGGCTTCCCGAAAGATATCCGCGTCCGTGAAAGCCGCCCGTCACCTCGCCCGCAGCAAAGAGACCGGGGATCGGATCGCCGAACACATCGATGACGCGCATCTGCGTGTCGATCTTGAGGCCGCCATTGAAATGCGTCGTGCCCGGCACGGTCGTCACGCCAAAGAAGGGCGGCTCGATTATTGGCAGGGGTTTGCCGGAGGTTCCGACCAGGTGGGTGCGGCCCTGCGCGGTGTCGGCCCCATGCGCAATATCCTTGTTGTAGCGACCGATCGTGCCGGCCGCCGCAGCCGCATCGAGCCCCTCTCCGGCTTGCATTGCCGCCAGTAGCTCTCCCAGATCGCCGGACCGGTATTCGTCATATCCCACGAGCGTTCGGCCAAGCATGGTCTCGAGATAAGCTTCGCGGATTCGAGAATCATAGACCTGAAACATCAAGGCCGAGCGCTGCTTCAATCCGGCCCAGGAAATATCGTTGTAAAGTTCGGATTCGTTGCAGAAGCGCTTGCCATCGAGATTGAGCAGGATCGCACCCGAATAGATGACCATCGTGCCCTTGCCCGACTTCGGGTCCGCGGGGCCGGTCGGGGCGACGCCAGCCGCCATGTAGGCGGTGTCGGCGCCACGCGCCAAAGCCATGGTCAGCCCATCCCCCAGCGAGCCGGCGCCGGTAATCGGGAAAATCGCCTCGGTACCGGGAGGGCCGTAATTGCGAATCAGGTTCATGTTCCGGGTGAAGCCGCCTGACGCCAGGACGATCGCCGAACGCGCTTCGATGCTCCGCACGCCGTCGGTGGTCTCCGCCTCCAATCCGATGACCCTGCCGGCCTCATCGCAGATGAGCTTTCGCGCGCGAGCGGAGGTGATGATGCGCACGCCGCGTTTGCGCGCGGCGTCTTCCAGGCGCTTACCCAGTTCCGCGCCGCCGTGCAGCGTTTCGCTCGCGACCTCATGCCCCCAGGGCCTGCGCATATGCGCAAACTGGAAGGTCCGGACGAATTCGACGCCGATTTCCTTCAGCCGCGCATATGCTGCTGGCGCGCGGGATACGTAGAGACGAACAAGCGCTTCATCATGGTCGTCGTGATGGGCCTCCAGCAGATCGTCATAGAGTTCGTCCGCCGAACCAGGCTCCAGGTCGGTTTCGCAGAACACGGCGTAGCCCGCGGAAAGTCGGGTGCTGCCGGCCGGCTGCGGTTGCGACTCGAGCACAAGAACGTCGGCTCCGAGGTCGGCGGCTTCGATCGCGGCGCTCAGGCCGGCGGCCCCGCACCCCACCACAACGATGTCAGCACCATGTGCAAACGCCTGGCTCGCCAATCGCCTCCCCCCTGCCCTATGTCTTGCCGAGGCCAGCGAGACGTTCCAGTTGCGCCAGATCCTCCTTCAGATGCCCGATTGCCGAAGCAAGCGAATCCGGATTGTCGCGGTCGCCGTCGCGCTTGACGATTCCATGAACGAAGATGTTCACCAGCACCTTGGCGATTTCCGCCGGGTTCATCTTTCCGCGCGGGGAATACCAGAGCGCGGTCCAGTTCGACATGCCGATCACCGCGAAAGCCGCCATCTGCGGGTCGACATTGCGGAACTCGTTCGACTTCACGCCGTCCGAGATCAGCCTCGAGTAAAGGTCGAGAATCTGGCGGCGGCTACGGTTGTAACTGACGATCAGGTCCTTGGGGACTTCAGCCTCTAGACGGTCGAACACCAGAAACCGGCTGCCGCCCTTGAGGCGCTGATAGATCGCGCCCTCGACCGCCATGGTCAGACGCTCCAGAGCCGTCAGCTCCTTGCGCTC
>JAUIBM010000188.1 GCA_030428345.1 Alphaproteobacteria bacterium
GTGCCCTCGATCCAGAAGTTCATCGTGTCGGCCGCGACCAGCTTCGGATCGCGGATCTGCTCGAGCACCTCGATCTGGAGGCTCGGGTGGATGTTCCCGAGCATCACGTACGGGGTGTCGCGCCACTCCTGCGGGATCTTCGGGTGCTCGCTCGCCTCGTGCAGCGACTGCATGGCCTCGGCCCAGAGCTGCATGTTGTCGCCAGCGGCGCGCCGCCCTCGTTGTTGAGGCGGTTATAGTCCCCACCCCGCCGAACTGTCAACGCGCCTTTTTGATTTTTGCGAACTTTTTTTGACAGCCGCCGCGAAGCCGTTCCGGCGGGCCGCAAAGCCGCGCTTGCGCCGCATTTGGACGGCAAGGCTCGCACTGGTGCGCACAAGGCGGTTCGCGCCGGCCCGCAGGCTGGACAGTCCCCACGCATCGCCCCTAATAAGGACCGCGCACATTCGGAGAAACGATGGCTCTTAACGAAGCGATCCCGGCGACCACCCATCTGGGAGACATGCCGCCACTGAAGGCCCGCGGAAGGCGGATGCCCGACAGACGACAGGTCAGCATACGCTGGCTGTCGGGCGCAGTGCTCGCAGGCATGGCTTCCGTCTTCCTGATGGGCGGCGCCCTGTTCGCCGCGCTGGACGGCCGCGAGCAGTTCGCGACGCCCGCTCAGGCGCATGAGGGTGGTACGGGACCCGACCGCGAGACCGACGCGGTGGCCAAGGGCGATCGTCCCGGCCTCGACCTCAATGTCTCCAGCTCCGGCGCCAATGTCATGATGGTGTCGACCATCACCCGCGAGGGCGATCGCAATGTTGTAAAGGTAAGGCCGTTCCTGAAGGTTTCCTCGCCACTGGCCATCGCGCCCAAGCGCGAGCTGGATTATCCGGCCTTCGATGCGCTTTCCGTCTTCTCCGAATCCGGCAAGCCGGAACCGAAGGAAGAAGCTGCGAGCGACCAGATCTACGGCGCGGACGTCGAATCGGAAGTGACCATACAGGTCGTCGATTTCGACCCTTCCGATCCGCTCGTCACCAAGCGGCCGGCGCAGCGGGAGAGCGACATCGAGGAAACGGTCCGCAACGCCGCGCCCGGCCTCGCCACCGGCACGACCTCGCTGGCCTCCCTCGCCTATTTCGATCCCTCGCGATTCGCCCTTCAGGATTCGGGCTTCTTTTCCGCCGACGGCGTGACGATCACCGCGGAAAACGTCTCGCTGGTTTCAAAGACCGGGCCGGAGGACTCGGGCGGCATCCGATTCGAAGAGCGCGTGCTGCGCGTGCGCGCCGAACAGGACATCGAGACCGTCCTGGAAGGAGAATCGATCGACAAGGATGAGGCCGAGACACTGCAGAAGGTGCTGTCCTCCGATCTGGGCGCGACCAGCTTCGAGCCGGAGGACCGGGTACGAATCGCCTTCGAATTGCGCGGCGAAGGGGAAGAGCGCAGCGTCAGGCCGGACCGCGTCAGCGTATACCGCAAGGGCCAGCACCTGGTGTCGATCGCACGAAGCGATGACGGACATTTTGTCTACGCCCAAGAGCCCGACCCGATCCCGCAGATATCGGCGGTCAACGCTCCCGTCGCCATCCTGCCGGCGTCGCGGCTGCCCACCGCCTATGACGCGATCTATCGCGTCGCCATGTCCGAGGGCCTGACGCTGGAGCTGGCCAACAAGCTGATCCGCATCTTCGCCTTCGACGTCGACTTCAATTCGTCGATCTCTCCGACCGACGAGATATCGCTGTTCCTTTCGCTCGAGGACGGCCAGACCAAGCCGACGGACAAGTCCGAAATTCTCTATGCGTCGGTGAAACTGGGCTCGATGGAGCGCCAGTATTTCCGGTTCCGCGATCCCGAGACCGGGATTGTCGACTATTATGACGAGACGGGGAAGAGCGCCAAGAAGTTCCTGCTTCGCCAGCCTGTACCAACCGGCAAGTTCCGCTCGCCCTTCGGCATGCGCTATCACCCGATCCTGCGCACCCGGAAGATGCATTGGGGCGTCGACTGGGCCGCCCCGCGCGGCACGCCCATCCTTGCGGCCGGCAATGGCGTGGTGGCCGCGGCGGGCTGGAGCTCGGGCTATGGACGCCAGACGAAGATCCGCCACCCCAACGGCTATGTCACCTCCTATTCGCATCAGAGCAAGATCGCCGATGGCGTCACGCGGGGCGCAAGGGTTCGCCAGGGCCAGGTCATCGGCTATGTCGGCTCGACGGGCCTGTCGACCGGGCCGCATCTGCACTATGAGGTGATCGTCAACGGAACCAAGGTCGATCCCATGCGCATCCGCCTTCCCAAGGGCGAAGTGCTGAAGGGCAATGAACTGGCCAGCTTCCAGTCCGAGCGCGACCGCCTGCTCGCCCTGCTGTTCGACCAGGACAACCAGGATTCGCAGCAACTCGCGCAATATTGAGTCGGCGCGCATCCGCCGACGCTTGGCGTCAGGACCTATTTCCCCGCCGCTCGGCGAGCGCGGGCTCCAGACCCAGTTCGCGGCGCAACCGTTTCGAAAGCCCGAGAGCCACCAGGCGATGGCTCTCAGCCAGATAGGCCTTCAATTCCTCATCGCTCAGGCTTTCGGGCGTCTGGCGCTGGATCCATTTCATGCCGCGCGAGGCGAGATAGGGCGCGGGCCGGCAGCCCGGCGTCCCGCCCAGAAGCTCGAAGCTCAGGGCAGAACATTTGAAGGTGATTCCCGGGCGTTCCGAGCAGTCCGACCAGCCGGCGATCGCGAACACCTTTCCGCCGACCTTCCAGACATGCGCGCCACCCCACTGCACGATATGGGTGGAATGCGGAAGGGAAGCGCAGAATCCATTGTACTCTTCCAATGTCATCTGCGCTTCCCGCTCTTGCGTCAGGCCGCCCTGGCGGCGCCCGCCTGCGGCTCGGAAGTCTCGAACAGAAGGCGGTCGGCCGCGGCGTGCACCTGGACGGTCATCCCGTCATGGACGTCGCCGGCGAGAATCTTCTCTGCCAGCGGATCCTGCAGTTCATGGCTGATGACCCGCTTCAGCGGGCGCGCGCCATAGGCAGGATCATAGCCCTTTTCGGCCAGCCACTTCACCGCGTCTTCGCCGAGTTCGAGCGTAATCCGCCGGTCGGCGAGCAGCTTTTCAAGACGCTTCATCTGGATCGCCACGATGCCGGCCATGTCGCTCCGCTTGAGGCGGTGGAACAGGATGATGTCGTCCACGCGATTGAGGAATTCAGGACGGAACGACGCCCTGACGACGGCCATGACCTGTTCGCGGGCCGCCGAGGCTTCCTCATCCTCGCCCAACGCCACCAGATATTCAGCGCCGAGATTGGACGTCATGATCACCAGCGTGTTGCGGAAATCCACGGTGCGTCCCTGCCCGTCGGTCAGCCGCCCGTCGTCCAGAACCTGCAGAAGCACGTTGAAGACATCGGGATGGGCCTTTTCGATCTCGTCGAAAAGCACGACCTGGTAGGGACGACGCCGCACCGCCTCGGTGAGCGATCCGCCCTCGTCATAACCGACATAGCCCGGAGGCGCTCCGATCAGGCGGGCGACGGAATGCTTCTCCATGAACTCCGACATGTCGAGGCGCACCATCGCGTTCTCGTCGTCGAACAGGAAGCCGGCGAGCGACTTGGTCAGTTCCGTCTTGCCGACGCCCGTCGGGCCCAGGAAGATGAACGAGCCGATGGGTCGGCTCGGGTCGCTCAACCCTGCCCGCGCCCGGCGCACGGCCCGGCTGACGGCTTGCACCGCCTCGCCCTGCCCGACGACCCGCTTCGCCAGTTCGTCTTCCATGCGCAGCAGCTTGTCCTTTTCGCCCTCCAGCATCCGGTCGACCGGAATGCCGGTCCAGCGCGAAACGACCTGGGCGATGTGGTCCGGAGTGACCGCTTCCTCGACGAGGGCCGTCGATTCCGATTCGCGCCCCTCTTCCTCGGCCAGCGAGCGCTCAAGCTGCGGGATCACGCCATAGGCGAGCTCTCCCGCCCTTGCCAGATCGCCGCGCCGACGCGCCTGGTCGAGCTCGTTGCGGGCCTCGTCGAGCTTCTCCTTGATGTCGCGCGCGCCCGAAAGCTTGTTCTTCTCCGCTTCCCACCGCGCTGTCAGCGAATCGGACTTTTCCTGAAGCCCGGCAAGCTCGACCTCGAGCACCTTCAGGCGTTCCTGGCTGCCCTTGTCGCTTTCCTTCTTCAGCGCCTCGCGCTCGATCTTGAGCTGGATGATGCGGCGATCGAGCTCATCGAGTTCCTCGGGCTTGGAATCCACCTGCATGCGCAAGCGGGCCGAAGCCTCGTCCATCAGATCGATCGCCTTGTCGGGAAGGAAGCGATCGGTGATGTAGCGGTTGGAGAGATTGGCCGCAGCCACCAGCGCCGAATCGGTAATCCGGACGCCATGATGCAGCTCGTATTTCTCCTTGATGCCGCGCAGGATCGACACCGTATCCTCGACGGTCGGCTCCGTCACGAAGACGGGCTGGAACCGGCGAGCCAATGCGGCGTCCTTTTCGACATGCTTGCGATACTCGTCCAGCGTTGTTGCGCCGATGCAGTGCAATTCGCCACGCGCCAAAGCGGGCTTCAGCAGGTTGGAGGCGTCCATTGCCCCCTCGCCCTTGCCTGCACCCACCAGCGTGTGCATCTCGTCGATAAAGAGGATGATCTCCCCCGCTGCGGTCGTCACCTCGCTGAGCACCGCCTTGAGCCGCTCCTCGAACTCGCCGCGATATTTCGCGCCGGCGATCAGCGAACCCATGTCGAGCGCCAGCAGGCGCTTGTTCCTCAGCGATTCGGGAACATCGCCATTGACGATCCGCAGGGCCAGCCCTTCGGCGATGGCGGTCTTGCCGACGCCCGGCTCGCCAATCAGCACGGGATTGTTCTTGGTGCGGCGCGACAGCACCTGAATGGCGCGGCGGATTTCCTCGTCGCGGCCGATGACCGGATCGAGCCGACCCTCGCGGGCGTCCTTGGTCAGGTCGCGCGCATATTTCTTCAGGGCGTCATAGCCCGCCTCGGCATTGGAACTGTCCGCCGTCCTTCCCTTGCGCAGATCGTTGATGACCTGGTTGAGGGCAGAAGCGGTCAGCCCCGCCTTGGCGAGAATGTCGGCGGTCTTGGCCTGCTTCTCGATCGCAAGCGCCAACAGCAGGCGTTCCACCGTGACAAAGGAATCGCCAGCCTTCTCGGCCGCCTTCTCGGCGGTGTCGAAGACGCGGGCCAGAGGCTGCGACATGAAAAGCTGGCCATTTCCGCCAGTCACGGAGGGCATTGCGTTCAGCGCGGCCTCAAGCGCAAGGCGTGCATCGCGCGGCCTGCCGCCGGCGCGTTCGATCAGCGAACTGGCCAGCCCTTCCGGGTCGTCCAGAAGCACCTTCAGGATATGCTCGGCGGAGAATTGCTGATGCCCGGCGGAAAGCGCCTGGGTCTGGGCGGATTGGATGAATCCCTTCACCCGGTCGGAATATTTCTCGATGTTCATGGAATGCTCCCTAAGTTTCAATCACCCGACATGCGGCGTGAAGGAACGCTTCGTGGAATGGCCCCCATTCAGGCAGGCCGTCTCCACCCGAATATGGGCATTGGGAAAGCGGAGAAAAAGACAAAAAACCCGACGCAAGGCCGGGTTTTTGGTTTTTCGAGTTTTTGCGCAGGCTCAGTCGTCCGAAACAGTGCTTTCGGCGGCCGCCCCGCCCACGCCAAGCAGGCTGCCCGGCAATTTGGCCGCGTCGTCGGAAATTCCGGCCGACTTGGGGGAAGCTGCGGCGTGCCCCGCGGCATCGCCATTTCCGCCGTTCACGACCACATCCGCGCCATCGGAGGCTTCGGTCTTGGGCCGACGCCGCGTACGTGGCTCGCGCCGCGTCCGGGTCTCGGCCTTCTCGGCCTGTTCGCCTTCAGCGGCGACTTCGGGAGGGCGCGCGGTTCTCGGCGCACGCGGCGCGCGGGGAGCACGCGGCTCGCGGGGTTCACGCTGTTCGACTCGATCGGCCGCCTCGCGCACATCGGGCTGTTCGGCAGCGACGGCGGGTTGGGCGCGCTCGCGCGGTTCCTGGCGTTCGCGCGATTCGGAACGTTCGCGGGATTCCCTCGGCTGGTTGCGGTCGCGCTGGTCGCCATTGTTGCGCTCGCGCTGTTCATTCCGCTCGCGCTGCTCATTGTTGCGATCGCGCTGTTCGTTGCGCTCGCGCTGATCGGACAACTGTCGGGTCTCGGGTCCGCGATCGTAGCCACCGCTGCCCTCTTCCGTCTCTTCCTCGTCGTCATCGAAATTCTGGTTGGAAAAATCTGGCTGCTGGAAGCGGGCGTTCGGATTGTTTTCCTGCTCGCGATTCGCATTGGC
>JAUIBM010000189.1 GCA_030428345.1 Alphaproteobacteria bacterium
ACCTCGAAGCCGTATGTCGCCAGGTTGCGACCCGGCTTGGAGGTGGGACGCAGAGCCTCCACCGTGACTTTCGAGCGGATCGTGTCGCCCAGCCGCACCGGCCCGGCGAAGTCCCAGTTGATGTTCACAAGTCCGACTACCCGCTCGCCGAACAGCCCGGTATGCGTGGCCATTCCGATGGCTGTCGCCATGGTATGCGGTCCATGCGCGATCCGGCCGCCGTGCTGGGTTGTGCGAGCGAATATCTCGTCGACATGGATTGGGGTGAAGTCGCCCACCAGGCCGGCAAACAGATTGACGTCGCCCTCCCCGATGGTGCGCCCCATCGTCATGGCGCTGTCGCCGATATTCAGCGGTTTCATCGACATGTTGCGCTTTTCCCCGCCTAGACCTTGAAATAATCCGGCTTGCCGGTCGTCCAGGTCTCGCCCCAAAGCTGACCTCCACCATCGACCGTCAACAACTCTCCGGTGATGAAACTGCCGGCCGGACCGCCGAAATAGACGCAGGCCTCGGCGATGTCCCAACTGTCGCCGGCGCGCATCATCGGGTTGGAGCGCGGATAGGCGGCGCGCGCCTCCGGCGTGTAGACTTTCCAGCCGTCCGTCTCGATCGCGCCGGGAGCGATGCAGTTGACGCGGATACCCAGGGGCGCCCATTCGACCGCCACGCTGCGGCTGAGTCCGATGACGCCGGCGCGCGCCGCCACCGTGTGGGCGACGCCATACAGCCCGTGAGTCGTCACAACGACGATGTTGACGATGCTGCCGGGCTTACCGGCATCACGCCACTTGCGCGCCGCCGCCTGCATCATGAACCAGGTGCCGTTGAGATTGGTATTGACTACCGCGTTCCAGCCCTTGACCGAAAAATCGATCGCCGGTTGCGGGAACTGGCCGCCGGCGCTGTTGATGAGGGTGTCCAGGCGGCCGTGCTGCCCCCACACGCGATCGAAGAACGCCGCGACATTCTCCGGATCGCGGATGTCGACGGGCAAACCGCTGGCCTTCAATCCGCGTTCGCGCAATGCCGCTACAAGCAGGTCGATCTTGGCTTCGTTGCGCCCGGCGATCACGACATGGGCGCCCAAGCGGGCAAAGAGCCACGCCGCCGCCCGGCCGATGCCGCCTGCCCCGCCCGAGACAACCACCACCTGGCCGTCGAATGCGCCCGGCGCATAGACCGTCGGCTTCACCGCTAGCGTGGCGTCGTCCAGGCCAAAGCTCTCGCCCTCGGGCCCGGTGTCAGCCATTGCGCTTCATGTCCTTGAGCAATTCGCCGGAAATGATCATCTTGCGCACTTCCGTCGTGCCGGCGCCGATTTCCAGCAGCTTGATCGACCGGTAGAGCCGGTTGATCTCCGACTCCCAGATATAGCCGCTGCCCCCGTGGATTTGCACCGCCAGATCGAGCACCTTGTGCACCGACTCCGCCGAATACATCACCGAGGCCGCGGTCAGCATGTGGATGTCGCCGCGGCCGCCTCCGCCCACTTCCAGCGGCGCCGCCTCGGCCAGCACGCGATAGGTGAAGGTCCGCATGGTCTCCACCAGCACATACATGTCAGCGAGCATGGATTGCACCATCTGGAAGGAGCCGATCGGCTTGCCGAACTGTTGCCGCGTCTGGGCATATTCGATTGAAAGTTCCAGCGCCCTTTCCGCAACGCCGAGGCAGATGGGGGAGATCATGGCGCGTTCGAGGTCGAGGCCGCTCATCACGATGGCGACGCCCTCGTTCTCCGCGCCGACCATGTTCTCGGCCGGAACCCTGCATTCCTCGAACAGCAGTTCTCCCGTTTGGCTGCCCCGGAAACCCATCTTGTTGAGTTTCTGCGCCACCTTGAAGCCGGGCATGTCCTTCTCGACGATGAAGGCGGAAATGCCCTTTGCGCCCTTTTCACGATCGGTCTTGGCGTAGATCAGCAACACATCCGCGACCGGACCGTTGGTGATGTAGATCTTGCTGCCGTTCAGCACATAGTGGTCGCCGTCGCGCCGCGCGGTGGTTCGCATGGAACCCAGGGCGTCAGATCCAGCGCCGGGCTCGGTCAGCCCCAGCGCGCCAACCGTGCGGCCGGCGCACAGGTCGGGCAGGTATCTGCGCCGCTGCGCCTCGTTGCCGTTTCGATAGATGTTGTTGAGGCACAGATTGTCATGCGCCACCCATGCCAGCCCCATGGCGTGATTCCAGCGAGAGAACCCCTGCAGCACCAGCCCCGCGTCCTGGAGATCCATGCCCGCGCCGCCATATTCCTCGGGAATCGTGACGCCGAAGAAACCGTTCTCGCCGATCTTGGCGAAGGCGTCCTCCGGCCACCACTCTTCCGCGTCCATCCTCTCCGAGAGGGGATAAAGCTCATTGCGTGCGAAGCGGTCTGCCTGGTCGAGGACCACGCGCTGCTCATCATTCAGATCGAACGCCCTGGGCTGATTGTCGCCACGCGCGCCAGTTGCCGAATGGTTCACTGCATATCCTCCTCTTGCTGCCGGAACTCATGTCCGGTCCCGGCGCCACGCACAACCGCAACGCTTCAGTTCACTCCGCTGTAATGAACATACTTCATCAAAACGCGAAAGGGCAAGCACCGAGCGCAAACTATGTTTTTCAGCGATTTTCCACGAAAACGGCAAATCAGCTGCGCTGGCATGACGCGAGGTTGACAAATTTGATGAATTGAAATCATTTACGTTCGACAGCCCTGCCTGCCAGAGGTCGGCGGCATGGACAAAATTTGGGGGAGCAAGACGTGACCGGGCAAGTTCGCATTGAGCGCAATGGCGCCGTTCTGACCATCGTGATCGACCGGCCCGAACGCCGCAACGCGCTGAACGAGTCTGTTGCATTGGCGATCGGCGCCGGACTCGACCAGGCGGAGGCAGACCGCGAGATCAGGGCCGTCGTGCTCACCGGAGCGGGCGAGAAGGCGTTCTGCGCCGGCGGTGACCTGCAGCCTTCGGCCGACGGAACACCGTTCACCATCGATGCCGCCGATCCGCGTCACTATGTTGCCCGCCTCCTGCGGCGGATGGATTCCTGCCGCCTTCCCCTGATCGCGCGGGTGAATGGCCACGCGCTGGCCGGCGGCTTTGGCCTCGTCTGCGCCTGCGACATGGTCGTTGCCCGCGAGGATGCGCTGCTCGGGGTCAGCGAGGTCAAGGTCGGCCTGTTCCCGATGATGATCCTGCCTTTCCTGCTGCGCACCGTCGCCTACCGCACCTTGATGGAGCTCTGCGTCACGGGCGAACCGATGAGCGCGGCCGAGGCGGCGAGCGAGAAAATCGTCAACTACTCGGTTCCGGCGGCCGAACTCGACAGCAAGCTCTCCTGGCTCCTCGACCGCGTCACCGGCAAATCCCCAACCGGCATCCGCCTTGGCAAGCAGGCCCTGTCGAAGATCCGGGAAATGTCGACCGACAGCGCGCTGGAATATGCGCAATTCATGCTCGCCAATATGGCTCGCACCCGCGATGCCCGCGAAGGCTTTGCCGCTTTCAACGAAAAGCGCGCCCCGAACTGGACCGGAGAATAGGATCGATGTCGAAATCCGTTCGCATAGGCTGCGGCGCAGGTTTCTGGGGCGACAGCCCGGAGGGCCCGCGACAGATCGTCGAGGCGGGGGTCGACTACCTGATCCTCGATTATCTGGCCGAAATCACCATGTCGATCCTGGCCCGCATGAAGGCCAGGAATCCGGACTTGGGCTACGCGACGGATTTCGTGGACATGGTGATGAACCCCCTGGCCGGGACCATTGCGGAAAAGCGGACCAAGGTCGTGACCAATGCCGGAGGCGTCAATCCGCAGGCTTGCCGGGCAGCGCTCGAGGCGATCTTCAAGCAGGCCGGCGTGAACCTCAAGATCGCCGTCGTATGCGGCGACGATCTTTCCGCCAGGGTGGACGATTATCGCGCCGCAGGGGTAAGCGAGATGTTCTCCGGCGCGCCGATGCCCGGGCAGATCGCCAGCGTCAACGCCTATCTGGGCGCCTTTCCGATCGCCGCGGCGCTGGCGGCGGGAGCCGACATTGTCGTGACCGGACGGACGGTGGATTCCGCCCTTGCGCTCGGACCGCTGATCCACGAATTCGGCTGGAAGCCGGGCGATCACGACCTGCTTTCGGCAGGAAGCCTGGCCGGCCACATCATCGAATGCGGAACCCAGGCCACTGGCGGGGTGTTTACCGATTGGCGCAAGGTCGTGGGCTGGGATGACATGGGCTTTCCCATCGCGGAATGCCGTGCCGACGGGTCGATGGTGATCACAAAGCCGGAAGGCACCGGCGGGCTGGTTTCGGTCGGGTCGGTGTGCGAGCAGATTGTCTATGAGGTGGGCGATCCAGCATCCTATGTGCTGCCGGATGTGACTTGCGACTGGACGGGCGTCACGGTGGAGCAATCCGGCGGCGACAGGGTAACCGTGCGCGGCGCGCGTGGCCGGGCGCCGAGTTCGACCTACAAGGTCAGCGCCACCTATGCCGACGGCTATCGATCTGCGGTAACGGTGATGATCGCCGGCCGGGACGCCGTCGCCAAGGCGAGGCGTACCGGCGAAGCCATCCTGGCCCGCTCGCAGCGCTTGATGAAGCAGGCAGGCTTCGGCGAATTCGCGGAAACCTCGATCGAGGTGCTCGGCTCGGAAGCCAGCTATGGGGCGCAAAGCAGAGCACTGGACACGCGCGAAGCCGTGCTCAAGATCGCGGTCCGCCATTCCAGCAAGGATGCGCTGAAGATATTCGGCAGGGAAATCTATCCCGCCGCCACCGCCATGGCCCAGAGCCTCACCGGGTTTTCCGGCGGCCGTCCTGAACCCCAACCCGTAATCCGGCTGTTCTCCTTTCTTGCCGACAAGAACGACGTCGCAGTCTCCGTCTCGATCGGCGACCAGACGCTTGAAATCGAGCCCACCCTTCAACCCGCACAAGAACCGGCCGCCGCGATGGCGGACAAGGCCGGCCCCTCCGAGGCGCAAGCTTCCGGCCCCCTCGCCGGTGTTCCGTTGCTTGCGCTGGCCCACGGCCGCAGCGGCGACAAGGGCGACATCGCCAATATCGGGGTGCTGGCGCGAGAGCATGACTTCCTGCCCTGGATCCGGCGCAGCCTGACGCCGGAAGCTGTCGGCGGATATTTCGCCCATTATGTCAGGGGCAAGGTCGTGCGGTACGAATGGCCAGGCATCGACGGCCTCAACTTCATGATGCACCGGGCGCTTGGCGGTGGCGGGATCGCCTCGCTCCGTCACGATCCGCAAGGCAAGGCGCTTGCGCAGGTCCTGATGGATTTCCCGATCGAGGTTCCGGCCGAATGGCTGCAGCCCGGGGGTCGACTGGCCAATTGGGAGATCGAGGCATGAACAAGCACCAGGACGTCAGGCCGCAATCGTCCGATAGCGCCGAGCCGCCCTTCCGTAAGATACTGATCGCCAATCGCGGCGAGATCGCCTGCCGCATCATTCGCACCCTGCGCGAGATGGGCATCGCCTCCGTGGCAATCCATCATCGTGTCGAAGCCGACGCCCGCCATGTCCGCATGGCCGACGAAGCGCTGGAAATTTCGGGGGAAACGCCGGTCGCGGCGCATCTGGACGCCGGACAGATCGTTTCCGCGGCGCTGGCCGCCGGTGCGGACGCGATCCACCCAGGCTATGGTTTCCTGTCGGAAAATGCCGACTTTGCGCAGGCCGTGGCGAACGCCGGTCTGGTCTTCATCGGCCCGGACGCGGCAATCATCGCGCTGATGGGCGACAAGATTTCCGCGCGCAGTTTCGCGGAGAAGCATGGTGTTCCGGTGGCGCCCTCCGTCATGCCGACGGGCGATCTCGACGCCTTTATCGCCCAGGCGGCGACAATCGGCTTCCCGCTGCTGATCAAGGCGGCAGCCGGCGGAGGCGGCAAGGGAATGAGCATCGTACGCTCCGCCGACGGCTTGCGCGAGGCGGCGCGCGTGGCCGCCAGCGAGGCGCTGCGCTATTTTGGCGACGGCCGCGTCTACGCCGAGCTCTATGTAGACCAACCGCGCCATATCGAGGTGCAGATCCTGGGAGACGGCGAAGGCAATGTCGTCCACCTGCTGGAGCGCGAATGCTCGGTGCAGCGCCGCTTCCAGAAGATCATCGAGGAAGCGCCGGCTGCGAATCTCCCCGCCGCCTTGCGCGACGAGATCTGCGCTTCCGCCGTGCGGCTGGCGAGCGCCGCCAACTACAGGAATGCCGGTACGGTCGAGTACATTCTGGGGGCCGATGGCCGCTTCTTCTTTCTCGAGATGAACACCCGACTTCAGGTCGAGCACCCGGTCACCGAAATGATCA
>JAUIBM010000001.1 GCA_030428345.1 Alphaproteobacteria bacterium
AGGAAGAAGTCCTCGTACCATTGCAGCGAATAGCCCGGCACCGGCAGCGTCAGGATGTTGCCGGAGGAGAACGACAGCGGAAAGATCACCAGAAGCGGCGCGACAAGGAATGCCAGCACGATCCAGGCGAATATGGCGACGAGAATGCGGGTCAATTTGCCCTCACGCCTGAATCGAATTGCCGGCATTGGGGATAAGGCGCCGCGCGATGACGATGATCGTTCCGGTCATCGCCAGCAGCAGCAGCGACAGCGCCGCCACCATGCCGAAATTGATCGACTGGTTGGTGAAGAAGGCGATGTAGTAGCTGACCATCTGGTCCTGCAGGCCGCCCACCAGCGCCGGCGTCACATAGAAGCCGACCGACAGCATGAAGACCATCGCCGCCCCCGCCGCCACGCCGGGAAAGGTCAGCGGCAGATAGACCGACAGGAATTGCCGCCAGGGCGGCGCGCCGAGCGAGGCGGCGGCGCGCAGATATTGCGGCCCCTGGCGTTTCATCACGCTGTAGAGCGGCAGGATCTGGAAGGGCAGCAGCACATGCACCATCGCCACATAGACGGCGAAGCGGGTGAAGATCAGCTGCGCCGGCTCTTGCAGGATGCCGACGCCCACCAACGCGTTGTTGATGGGGCCCTCGGTCTGCAGAAGGATGAACCATGCCGTTGTGCGCACCAGGATCGAGGTCCAGAAAGGCACGAGCACCAGAAGCATCGCATAGCTCGCCGCCCGGTCGGAAAGGGTGGAGATGTAATAGGCGGTCGGATAGGCCAGCACCGCGCAGATCAGCGTCACCCAGATGCTGATCCAGAAGGTGCGGGTGAAGAGGTCGATGAAGATCGCCCGGTCGGCGGGGACGCGTTCCAGCGTCCCTTCCGGGCTCACCTCGATGTCGAGGGCGCGCAGCAGATAGCTGGCGGTGACCGGGCTCGAATTGGTCTTGATCAGTTTCCACAGCTCCGGATTGCCCCATTCGGGGATCGCGGCGGGAAGGCTGGCGGAATAGGGCGCCTCCAGGCTGGCCGCCTTGCGGCGCGTCTGCAGCAGGATGGTGCGCGTTCCATTCAGTTCGAAGTTCAGGCGGCGCGTCATGGCGCCGAAGGTCATGCCGTTGCTTTCGCCGGCAATGTCCTCGACCAGCGCGCGGAACGCGGCTTCCGGCGGCAGGTCCTTCCCGTCCCATTGGTCGAGCACCATGGCCGTTCGCGGCAGCGCCGCCGTGACTTCAGGGTTCTCCACCGCCTTGATCATGGTGTAGCCGATCGGCAGGATGAACCCCGCGACCACCAGCAGGAGCAGCGGGGCGATCAACAGCCAGGAAGTGCGGGTTTTCGGGGACATTGTGTTCCGGGTCGAAATGCCGGCATCCGGAAGCTTCCCCGGATGCCGGCTTCTTCAGGTTACTGGGCGGCCCAGGCCGTGAACTTGGCTTCGAGTTCGTCGCCGTGCTCGATCCAGAATTCGGTGTTGATGAACAGGCCCTCGGCGCTGTGGTTGAGCACCATTCCGGGGTTGGCCTTCTGGATTTCCGGATCCTCGTTCACCGCCTTGTTGGCCGGCGAGATCGGCCAGATCGCGGCCTGCTTGCGCAGCGGGCCTTCGTCCGTGATCCAGTTGATCAGCTTCATCGCCTCGTCCTTCATCGGCGAGCCTTCAACCACGGCCCAGTAGTCGATGGAGTAGAACAGCGTGTCCCAGTCGAGCTGGTACTTGCTGCCTTCCGAATTCGCCTTGATCACGCGGCCGGTATAGCCGAATGCGTAGTCGACCTCGCCGCTGCCGACCAGCTGCAGCGGCTGTGCGCCAGACTTCCACCAGACGATCTGGTCCTTGATGGTGTCGAGCTTGACGAATGCGCGCGCCACGCCCTCGTCGGTCGCCAGGACCTTGTAGACGTCTTCCTTGGCGACGCCGTCTGCCAACAGCGCGGCTTCAAGCGTCATCTTCGGTCCGGTGCGCATGGAGCGCTTGCCGGGGAACTTTTCGACGTCGAAGAAATCGGCCACCGTCTTGGGGCCTTCGGGATGGCGAACGGTGTCGTAGAATACCGCCGCGCCCCAGCCGGTGCCGCCGATGCCGCATTCGCTGGTCGCGCCTTCGATGAACTTGTCGCGGTTGATCACCGAATAGTCGATCTTGGCGAAGATGCCGTCCTCGCAGCCGCGCACCAGTTCGGGCGCTTCCACCATGATGGCGTCATAGGTCACGTTGCCGGTCTGGACCATGCCGTAGATCTTGGCCATTTCGCCATTGTAGACGTCGTCGGCGACCGGCGTGCCAGTGGCCTCCTGATAGCCCTTGAAAAGCGCTTCGCGGGCGCTGTCCTGATAGCCTCCCCCGAAGCCGACGATCGTCAGATCGCGCGCCATCGAGGCGGACGCCATCGCAACCGCCTTTGCGGCCGTTGCGGTCAGTACCGAGAGTATTCTCATCGTCATATTCCCCTCTTTGCTGGGTCGTTTCATGGTTGGGTCTTCTCAGGCGGACACGGTGTTGGCGACACCGTCTTTCCCCCCGGTCCGGCTGTCGGCAACGCCCGTGAGTTCTCGCGTTGCCGAACCGATTGACTGGAGCAGGCCTTCAAGCCGGCCTTCCCATTGCGGCAGCGCTGCGCGCAGATCCGGCGATGCGGGAAGGTCGCTAAGCGCGGTCATGACCAGCGCCGAACACAGATTGGATGGCAGGAAGCTCGCCGCCGAGCCCGCATTCAGCGCAGCGAGCGCGGCCAGCGTGTTGGCGCCCGTGCCGCTGATGACGACGGCCTCGACCGCGGATGCGTCGATCTTGCGGGCCGCCGCGCCGACATCGTCCGGCGTCAGTTCATAGGCGCGGAATTCGTCAGAGATCGAATGGGTCTGCACGACTTCCAGCCCGGCGTCGGCCCAATAGGCCTGCGCATGCGCGGTGAGTTCCTTGGGATAGGGCGAGACGAGCGCGATCCGCCGGGCGCCCATCGCGGTAAGCACGGCCAGGATCGCCAGGCTCGCGGTCACGACCGGCGCCTGCGCCTGCGCCGACAAGTCCCGGCACATGCGCGTGTCGCCGGATGCAAGCAGCTTGTAGGAGGAGCCGGTCATGGCGATCGACAGGGCGTCGAGCTTCAGCGAGCCGAAGGCCTTGATCGTCTCGCCATAGGCCTTCAGGTAGAGATCGTTGCGCTCATACAGCGTCGTGTTGGGAAACACGGGAAGGCGGGCATAGTGGCACGCGGCCGCGACCGGCAGCAGCAGGCGCATTTCCGGTTCGACGGCTGGGTTGGCCGGCGGGACGATCGTGCCGATGCGGCAGGCGGTGTGGATGTCAGCCATTGCGCCCTCCATTGCCCACCATCGCCTCCGGCACGCCGGCCAGCATGTCGAGCATCGCCTGCTTGGCAAGGAATTCGCTCGCCGTCTCGGGCGACGCGCTGATGGCGGCGATGCGCTTCACGCGTTCGCTGCCCGTGCCGATATTCTCGTCGGTGCGCGGCAGGAGCTGCAGGCGCGTCACGCGCTCGCGCTCCCATGCGGCGCGGTCCAGATGCGTGATGTCGCCGCTCCGGGAAAAGGCGATCGCCGCCGCGGCATAGGCGAATGCGTCGTGCAGCCCGGCATTGAGGTTCATTCCGCCCTTGGTGTTGGTCAGGTGCAAGGCGTCTCCGGCGAGATAGACCCGCCCGACGCTTGCCGCCAGCGCCCGCCGCCGGCGGGCGGAGTAGACGTCGCGCGCCGCGACCTCCGGCAGGATCTGTTCGATCGCGAGAAGATTGGAAAGCCGCGAGACGATCCAGGCGTCGCTCATCGCCTCGCTCTCCGGAATGCCGGCGGGAACCCGCACGACGATACGCCAGCAATCATGCATTTCCAGCAGGCTGCAGGTATCCTCGCCCGCATGCAGATAGGCGATGCCCGAAAGGCCGGGCAGGTACTGGCGCATGTCGGCATCCGCATAGAGCCGCAGCGCCATCCCGGGATAGGGCTTCTCGACATAGCCGATCCGCACGGCTTCCCTGGCGGCCGATTGCGCGCCGTCGCAGCCGAACAGCACCGCGCCGCGGTGCTCCTGGCCGTCCGCCGTCCTGGCGGTGACACCGGATTCGTCCTGGGTCAGCGAAGCCAGTTCCGCGCCGAACTCGAGCCGGCCGCCTTCCTGAACGAAAAGATCGCGCATCAGCGTCGTCAGTTCGCCCTGTTCGTAGTGCATGCGGTACGGATTGCGCACGCGATCCTTGAGGAGCGAGAAGTCGAGCTGCGACAGCAATTCGCCATCGGGCGCGCGGTATTGCACGCAATCGATCCGCGTGCCCTTCGTCTGCATGGACTCCAGCACGCCGCATGTTTCCAGCAGGTCCAGCGTCGAGGCGTGGAAGGTCGACGCCTTGGATTGCAGGTTCACCGTGTCGCGCTTTTCCAGCACCGTAACCGCAATTCCGGCGCGCAGCAGCATCAGGGCCAGCGTCAGGCCAACCGGCCCCGCGCCTGTCACGATCATCTGCTGATTGTCTGTCTGGCTCATGCCTGTCCTGCTCAAAACGATGGCCTCATGCTAGCGGCCGACATAAAAGTGTCAACACTTGATTTGATCTGACTCGAAGAATCTCGCAAAAAGTCGGAATTTTCAGGCATCTTGGTACGGTATGGCTCGTGCTTTGGGCATAGTGTCAACATTGTGTGCAATGTCCGGGCAGGGGCGGGGCTAGGCCCGCCCATCCGGGGCGGGCATTTGCAGGTTTTCCAGATAGGCCGCCACCTCGTCGGTCGGGATCACGTCGGCATATTTGCAGTTGAGATCGAAGAGGTTCATCGCATGGCTCGCCTCGAAGCGGTCGAAGGCGGTTTCCTCGGGGATGACGGTCTTGAAGTTGAAGGAATAGGCGTCGACCGCCGTCGCCCTCAGGCAGCCTGACGTGGTGCATCCGGTAAGGATCAGCGTGTCGACGTCGAGGAAGTTCAACTGGCTCATGAACAAGGTGCCGAAGAACGCCGAGGGCTTGCGCTTGCCGATCAGAGCGTCCTGGGGGCGCGGCGCCAGGGGAGAAACGGTCTGCGTGGCGTGGCTGCCCTCGATCGAGGTCTTCTCCGTGCCGCGGTGGTTCTTGCCGACCTGCACGCCGCTGTCGATCATGTCGGGCCTGCGTTCCGACTGGGTGTAGAAGATCGGAATGTCCCTGGCCCTGGCGATGTGCATCAGCCGCTCGATGTGGGGGACGGCCTTCCAGCCCACCTCGCCGCAATGGGTGCGGTACTGCTTCAGCCCTTCCTCATGGCTCTGGCCCGGCTCGTCGCCGCAGAAATTGTACTGCACGTCGATGATGAACAGGGCAGGGCGCTTTCCGAACCCGCCCCGCTTGCCGTAGCCGGCGAGCCGATAGATTTCCTTGTCCTTGTCGGTCAGGAACTTGTCCCAGATGCGTTCGCTCATGTGTGGTCCTTTCAGGCTGCGCGGTGCAGGTAGCGGCCGCTGGCGCCGATCCCGGGCGCGAGCGCGCCGTCCTCGACGAGCACCTCGCCGCGCAGGATCGTGTGGGTTATCGCGCCGCGAAAGCTCATGCCGTCGTAGGGCGAGTAGTCGGAATGGGAAGGATAGGCGGCGGCGTCGATCCGGGTCGTGCCGTCCGGGTCGACAATGGCGAAATCCGCGTCGAAGCCGGGCGCGATGCGGCCCTTGCCGCGCACCGAATAGAGATCGGCGACATTGCTCGACGTCGCGGCGGCGAGCGTTTCCAGCGGAATTCCGCGCTTGCGCCAGCCCTCTTCCAGCAGCACCGGCAGGATCTGGGCGATGCCCGGAAAGCCGGCCGTGGCCTGCCAGATATCGGGGCCCTTGGTCGAGCGCTTGCGCGGCACGTGGTCCGAGCCGATCGTGGAGATTTCGCCCGTGCGAACGCCTTCCCACAATCCGTCGATGTCGGACTGGCTGCGCAGCGGCGGGTTCACCTTGCCCAGATTACCGATCGCGCTGTCTCGGCTGAGCGACAGATAGTGGATGCAGGTCTCGACATGGATCGGCGCGCGGCCCGGATGGCGCAGCTTGCGCACCAGATCGAGGCTTTCCACCGCCGACATGTGGACGATGTTGACCGGGCAGTTGGTCTTCTCGCCGAAATAGCACACCCGAA
Source organism: Alphaproteobacteria bacterium (assembly GCA_030428345.1). Classification (GTDB taxonomy): domain Bacteria; phylum Pseudomonadota; class Alphaproteobacteria; order Rhizobiales; family Rhizobiaceae; genus BOKV01. The sequence continues at coordinate 6,098 of JAUIBM010000001.1, forward strand.
AGACGTTCTCGGTCTCCAGGAAGCCGGGCGACTGTTCGTCCCAGACCCTGAGATCGTCGCGGCCGGCGGCCTTCAGCGGCTCGCGCAGCACCGGGATCACCTCGGTGTTCTCGCAATGCACGCCGACAACGCCATTGCGTATCTTCGCGCCGGCCTGCAGGGCGGCGAACAGCAGGCCGTCATCCACCTCGCCAAAACCTTTCGCCGCGCCCGTCGCGCCCTTGTACATCAGATAGACCTTGACGGAGGTGACGCCGAAGCGCTGCGACAGCTCGGCCAGTTCCTGCACGTGGCGGCGCGAGGTGACGCCGAAATGGAAGCCGAAATCGATCGCCGAACGAGCGAGCGCGGCGTCGCGCCAGGGGCCGGTCGCCGCGCCCAGATCGTCGCTGCGCCAGAAGCTGAACAGCCCGGTAACCCCGCCCAGAAGCGCGGTGCGGCTCTCCGTGTCCCAGTCGTTTTCCTTGTCGCCGAAGCCGATATGCGTATGCGGGTCGATCACCCCCGGCATGACCAGCCTGTCGGTGCAATCGATGATGCGCCGCGCCTCGGCCCGCTCTTCGGGCGCAAGGATGGCGGCGATGCGGCCGTTGCGGATGGCGAGCGAGCCGCGTCGCATGCCCTCGCCCGGAAAGACGATTTCGCCATTGTGGAGAACCAGATCGTAACTCATGCAGCAGCATCCAGCTTGTTCAACAGGGCGGCGAACATGCCGCCGGAAAGAAGAAGATCGCGCTCGGCCTCGCTCGCGATGTCGACACGGGCGCTGAAGCGGCGCGGCTCGCCCGCTTCGTCATGCGCCTCCACGCTTACGGCCTCTCCCGCCATGACGGCGGCGTGAAGGTTGCCAAATCGGAAGCGCTCGAAGCCGGTAAGGCCGAGCGTGGCGGCCGACTCGTCCTTGGCGAAGACCAGCGGCAGAATGCCGACGCCGATCAGGTTGGAGCGATGGATCCGCTCGAAGCTTTCCGCCAGTGCGGCGCGAACGCCGAGCAGCTTCGGCCCCTTCGCCGCCCAGTCGCGGCTGGAGCCCATGCCGTAATCGCGCCCGCCGAGCACGATCGCGGGCGCGCCCTGCCGCCTGAACGCCATCGCCGCCTCGTAGATCGCTACAGGCGGGGCATCGGGTGACAGGCGGGTGAAGCCGCCTTCGGTTCCCGGCGCGAGAAGGTTTTTCAGCCGCTGATTGGCGAAGGTGATCCGGGCCATGAATTCATGATTGCCGCGCCGCTGGGTCACGGCGTTGAAATCCTTCGGCTTGACGCCCTGTGCGACGAGATATTGCCCGGCCAGCGTGTCCGGCGAGATTTCCCCGCTGGGTGTGATGTGGTCGGTCGTCAGCGAGTCGCCGACCATCAGCAGGGTGCGGGCGTCCTCCAGACTGTCCGGCAGGGCGGGGCTGTCGAGGTCGAAGAACGGCGGCGGGCAGACATAGGTCGAGGCGGGATCCCATTGGAAGCGCCGGCCTGTCGGGGCCTCGAGCCGCCGCCACAATTCGGCGCCGTCGAACAGCCTTGCATAGCTTTTCTGGAACTGTTCGGGCTGCAGGCTCTCGCGCACAAGCTGTTCGAGCTCGGCCGGGTCGGGCCAGATGTCGCGCAGATGAACCGGCTGGCCATCGCTGCCCGTCCCCAGCGGCTCTGCCTCGACATCGATGTCGATCCGCCCGGCAAGCGCGAAGGCTACCACCAGCGGCGGGGAAGCCAGAAAATTGGCGCGGCAGCTGCGATGGATCCGGCCCTCGAAATTGCGATTGCCCGAAAGGACCGCCGCCGCGACCAGATCGTGCTTGGAGATCGCCTCGGCCAGCTCCGGGCGGATCGGACCTGACTTGCCCGAGCAGGTCGTGCAGCCGAAGCCGACGATATGAAAGCCGAGCTGCTCCAGCGGGGCCAGAAGCCCGGCCTTCGCCAGGTAGTCCTCCACGAGGCGCGAACCCGGCGCCAGCGACGTCTTGACCCAGCCCGGCGTCCTGAGCCCGAGGCGGACCGCGTTGCGCGCCAGCAGGCCGGCGCCGAGCATCACGGCCGGGTTGGACGTGTTGGTGCAGGAGGTGATCGCCGCGACCATGATCGAGCCGTGGCGCAGGGGCTGCTCGAAGCCTTCGACCGCAACCGCCTTGTCGCTCTCGCCCTGCGGCACGCCGAAGCCGCCTTGCGCCACCGGGGTGCTCAGGCTTTCGCAGAAGACCGACTTGATGTCCGTCAGCGGAACACGGTCCTGTGGCCGGCGCGGACCCGCCAGGCACGGGGCGATGGCGCCGAGATCGATGGAGACGATCTCGGAATAGTCCGCCTCGACGCCATGGTCCTCGACATAGAGCCCCGCCGCGCGGGCATGGGCTTCCACCAGGGCTACATGCCCTGCGGGCCGGCCGGACTGGTGCAGATAGTCGATGGTGCGCGCATCGATTGCGAAATAGCCGATGGTGGCGCCATATTCCGGCGCCATGTTTGCGATCGTCGCCCGCTCGGGAACCGACAACCCGGCGACGCCCTCGCCGAAGAACTCCACGAAGTCGCCGACCACGCCGACCTTGCGTAGCCGCTCGGTAATGGTGAGGACCATGTCGGTGGTCGTCGATCCGGCCGGCAGCCTGCCGGTCAGGCGAACGCCGACGACGCGCGGAATGCGCACGACATGGCGCTGCCCGAGCGCCACCGCCTCGCCCTCTATGCCGCCCACCCCCCAGGCCAGCAGGCCAATGCCGTTCACCATCGGGGTGTGGCTGTCGCAGCCGATCACGAATTCGGGCGCGGCGATCGCGCCATGGCCGGGCAGGGTGATCCGCTCCACCAGCATGGCCAGCTTTTCCAGATGCACCTGGTGGATGATTCCCGCGCCGGGCGGCACGACCTGCAGCTTGGCGAAGGCCTGCTGCGCCCATTTGAAGAAGCTGTAGCGCTCGCCATTGCGCCGGTATTCTTCCGCGATGTTGCGTTCGCGCGCATCGGCGCGCCCGGCGACATCGACAATCAGCGAATGATCCACCACCAGCGCGATCGGCACCCGCGGCTCGACGCTGTCGGCGCCTGCGCCCGAAGCATGCGCCGCGTCGCGCGCCGCCGCCAGATCCATCAGCACCGGCAATCCGCTGGAATCGGGCAGGATCAGGCGCGATACCATGAGCGGCGCGGAGAGCGGCGGCGTCTCGCCGGTCCATCCGGCGATCTGCGCGGCGATGTCTGCGGTGTCATGGCCGAGCAGGTCCTGCCGGCTGAGATTTTCCAGCACCACCTTTAGGCAGGACGGCAGGGGCCTGCTGCGTGCTGCGGTGAGGGCGTCCAGATCGATGCACGACATGGCCGAGCCGTCCGGCAGCGTGAAGCCGCGAAGTGGGGATAGGGCTGGTCGGGTTGCGCGCACGTGCCTTCGGTCGCCTCCATTTTGCGGGGCGGAGATTACATCGAAGCGCCAAACTGTCAACTCTTTGGGTGGTTCGCGCTTGCCTCAGGCTGTGAACTCGGGTATTTAGCTGAAAATCGGACGCAGCCTGATCAAAGTGTTGACAGGAAGATGGATTTGCAAGCACACGATCAAGCCCCTCTGGTGAACCAGATCTTCGACAGGATATTCGAATTGTTGCTCTCGGGCGAGATACCGCTCGGCGGCACCTTGAACGAGGCGACGCTGGCTGCGCGCTTCTCGGTGAGCCGCGGTCCTGTGCGCGAAGCGATCAAGATGTTCCAGGGGCGCGGCCTCGTCGTCAAGGAGCCCTATCTCAAGGCGCATGTGGTGGAATTGTCGGTTTCCGACATGATCCAGATCTTCCAGCTGCGCGAGGCCGTGGAATGCATGTCCATCCGCCTCGCCACCCGGAACATGAGCGACGCGGAAATCGACCATCTGCTGTCCGAATTCACGATCGCCCGCACGGGCGAGAACATCGACGTCCTGGACGTTCACGTCCGCATCGCCGAAGGCTGCGGCAATGAGCGCATCCGCGCCTTGCTCTGCGACGAGCTTTACCATCTGCTGCGGCTCTACAGGGCCCGCTCCGGCGGCAAGCCGGGCCGGCGCAAGGACGCTTATTCCGAACACTGGCAGATCTTGCGGGCGATGAAGGCGCGCGACGCCGATCTGGCTGAATCATTGATGCGCGCACACATCATGCGCGCCACCCGGTCCCTGGAAGAGGTCCTGGCCAACACGACGGCGGACCAGCAGGGCAGCGCAAACAGGGAGGCGGGATGACCATACAGACCCAGATTGCCATACGGCCGACGCAACGCATGCGGGAACTCATCGCGGGCGCCGATCTCATCGTCTCTCCCGGAGTCTATGACGGCTACAGCGTGCGCCTTGTCGAGAAGATGGGCTTCAAGACGGCCTGCACCACCGGGGCGGGGCTTTCCAACTCGCGCCTGGGCGTGCCCGATATCGGCGTCATGGGCCTCAGCGACAATGTCGAAGCCTGCCGCGTGATGGCGCGATCGGTGTCGATCCCGGTCATGGCCGACGCCGATACCGGCTATGGCAATCCGGCGAACATGCTGCACACCGTTCGCATGTTCGAGGATGCGGGCGTTGCCGGGATCAACATCGAGGATCAGGTCAGCCCCAAGCGCTGCGGCCACATGCAGGGCAAGGACGTGGTCGACATGCGGGAAATGGCCCGCAAGATCGAGGCGGCCTGCGACGCGCGCAAGGACGACGACTTCGTCATTCTGGCGCGCACCGACGCGATCGCGATCGAGGGTCTTGAGGGCGCGATACGCCGCGCGCAGCTCTACGCCAAGGCCGGCGCCGACCTCATTTTCGCCGACGCCATCGGCGGCGAGGACCAGATCAAGGCGCTGGTGGACGCCGTGCCGGTTCCCGTGTCGGTCAACATGGGCTTCGGCATCCGCAACCGCCCGACCACGCCGCTCATTCCCCTGACGCGGCTCGCCGAAATCGGCGTCCGGCGCGTCACCTTGCCCAGATTGCTGCCGGCCGCCGCGATCCTGGCGATGGAAAACGCCCTGTCCATCCTCAAGCAGTCGATCCTGACCGGCGAGATCGTCCACCGGCCCGACCTTCTGGCCGGCATCGACGACATCTGGGAATTGATGGGACAGCCCGAATTCCGCCTGCAGGAAGCCCGCTACAACAATCTGGAAGACCTCGACCTGTAACCGCCCTTGCGGCGGGTTCGGCGTGCTGTCCCAGCCATTTCCGGGATCGCGGTGGATAATCCCGATGCGGCGTGCGTTCGGTGCTGTAACGGCCGCGCGCGCCGTCGTATCGTCCCCGCGGTCCGGCATGGCCGGCGAAAACGGACAGGGACATGAGCCAGAGCGCACCCAGGATGATCGTTGCCCGGCGCGAGGTCGACACGACGCCGCGCCGGCTCGCCGGATTTCTCAGCCTGGCGGATTTCGAGCGCGCGGCGAAGCGCCGGCTGCCGCGACAGATCTACGGCTATTACGCCAACGCCGCCGAAACCGGGCAATCGCTGACCGGCAATCTGGCCGCCTTCCGCAATTACGATCTGGTGCCGCGCGTCCTGGCGGATGTTTCGACGCGCTCGGCGAGCGCCAGCCTGTTCGGCAAGCGCTATTCCGCGCCCTTCGGCATTGCGCCGATGGGCCTTTCCGGGCTTGCGACCTTCGACGGCGAGATTGTGCTGGCGCGCGCGGCGAAGGCGGCGAACATTCCCTCCATCGTCAGCGCCACATCGCTGACCCCGCTTGAGCGCGTTGCCTCGCAGGGCGGCGCGCGCTGGTTCCAGGCCTATCTTCCGGGCGAGGACGACCGCATCGAGGCCATGGTCGATCGCGTCGCGGCGGCCGGCTACGACACCTTCGTGCTGACGGCCGACGTGCCGGTAGCCGCCAATGCCGAGAACCATGTCCGCGTCGGTTTCAGTTCACCGCTGCGCCCGTCGCTGCGGCTGGCCTGGGACGGGCTGATGCGGCCGCGCTGGCTGGCCGACACCTGGTTCAGGACCCTGCTCAAGAAGGGTGTTCCGCATTTCGAGAACATGGACGCCTTTCGCGGGCCGCCGATCCTGGCGCGCAATGTCGTGCGGGCGCTGGGCGCGCGCGACCAGCTTGCCTGGCGTCATCTGGCGCTGATCCGCAAGCGCTGGTCCGGCCGGCTGGTGGTCAAGGGCGTCCTGTCGGCGGCGGACGCGCTTCTGGCGCGCGAGCATGGCGCGGACGGGGTCATCGTCTCCAACCACGGCGGGCGGCAGCTGGACGGCGCGCCGCCCTCGCTTTCCGCGCTGCCCGCGATCGCCGAGGTCGCGGGCGACATGACGGTGATGCTGGATGGCGGGGTCCGGCGCGGCTCCGACGTGTTCAAGGCGCTGGCGCTCGGCGCGGACTTCGTCTTCGTCGGCCGGCCGTTCCTCTATGCCGCCGCCATCGGCGGGGAAGCGGGCGTCGCGCGCGCGATCGCCCTTCTTTCCTCCGAGATCAACCGCAACATGGCGCTGCTGGGCGTCACCCGCATCGAGGACATTGGCGGCGAGCACATCGAGCGCTCGCAGTTTCCGCGGTGACGGCTTGCCGGCCGCGCCCGCTCGAGCGCCTGATCAGGTGACGGCGGAGCGGGCCATGTATCGCGCGTCGTCCCACAATCTTTCACGCATGATCCGCTCCAGGATGTGCGCGGCCTCCAGCACGTCGCTCTCGCGCAGATAGAGCGGCGTGAAGCCGAACCGCATGATGTCGGGCGCGCGGAAATCGCCGATCACGCCATGCGCGATCAGCGCCTGCATCGCGGCATAGCCATGCTCGAACCGGAACGAGACCTGGCTGCCGCGCCGGGCCGGATCGCGCGGGCTGGCGAGCGCCAGTGCGGGGCATCTCCTTTCCACCTGCTCGATGAAAAGCTGCGACAATTCGATCGACTTGCGCCGCACATCGGCCAGATCGACCTCGTCCCACACCTCGAGCGCCGCTTCCAGCGCGATCATGCCCAGGATCGGCGGGGTGCCGACCCGCATGCGCTCTATGCCGGGAGCCGGGCGGTACTGCGTCTCGAAGCTGAACGGCGCCTCGTGGCCGAACCAGCCGGCGAGCGAGGGCTCTGCATGTTCGGCATGCTCCGGGGAGACATGGATGAATGCCGGCGCGCCGGGACCGCCATTGAGATATTTATAGGTGCAGCCGACGGCGAAATCGGCCTTCGCGCCGGCAAGGTCGACCGGCAGCGCTCCTGCCGAATGGGCGAGGTCCCAGATCGTCAGCGTCCCGGCGCGGTGCGCCTTTTCGGTGATCGCCGCCATGTCATGCAGGCGTCCGGTGCGGTAGTCGACTTCGGTCAGCATCACGACCGCGGCCGCCTCGTCGATCGCCGCCTCCACCGCTTCGGGCTCGACGATGCGCAGTTCCAGTCCCTTGCCCAGCAGCCCGACCAGGCCCTGCGCCATGTAGAGATCGGTCGGGAAATTGCCGTTGTCGGAAAGGATGACCTTGCGGTCCGGGCGCAGCGCCAGCGCGGCGGAAAGGGCTTGGAACACCTTGATCGACAGCGTGTCGCCCATGACCACCGATCCGGCCGGCGCGCCGATCAGGCGGGCGATCCTGTCGCCCAGCTGGCGCGGCTTGTCGACCCAGCCGGCGCTGTTCCACGCGCGGATGAGTTGCTGGCCCCAATCCTTCTGCATGGTCTGCGCCACGGCCTGCACCGCCGATTTCGGCAGCGGCCCGAGGGAATTGCCGTCGAGATAGATCACGTCCGCCGGCAGGTCGAAAAAGGCGCGTGTCCTTGCGAAATCGGTCATCTGATTCCCCGTGTCGGCCGGCCCGGCAATGTTGACCGGCGTGCGATTGAATAATATGTATTCGTATTAAATCAAGTCGGCGAACAGGAGTACGCGACCATGCAGCATGCAAGACTCCCCAATCTCATCCTTGCCGCAACCCTGTTGGCGATGAGCGGCGGCATCGCCCACGCCCAGTCCGGCAAGGTCGCCATCGCCTTGTTCGGCCCGCACCCCTCGCTGCAGCAGGCCGTCGACGGCTTCAAGGAGGAACTGGCGTCGGAAGGGGTCGAGGCGACCTATGACGAGGGCAATGTGAATTTCGACCGTTCGCTGGTCCCCCAGCTGCTCAACAAGCTGAATGCCGGCGACCCCGACCTCATGCTGACGATCACCACGCCCATGACCCAGTCGGCCAAGCAGATCCTCGCCTCGCGCGACTATCCGATCGTGTTTGCGCCGGTCACCGATCCGGTCAAGGCCGGCTTGGTCCCCTCCTGGGATCACGGCGCGCCGCTGATGGTCGGCGCATCGAACATCCCCGATTTCGAGGCGACGGTCGACTTCATCGAGAAACTGCTCCCGGACTCCACGCGGCTCGGCATTCTCTACAATCCGGGCGACGACAGCGACACCTCCTTCGTCGAAAGGCTGGAGCCGGTCGCCAAGGCCAAGGGCATGGAGCTGGTCAAGATCGGCGTTGACAATGTCAACGACATCGCGACGCGGGTGCGCTCGGCCAAGGGCCGCGTCGATGCGCTGTTCGTCCCGGCGTCGAGCCTGCTGCAGCCGGCCAGCGCCGCGATCGCCTCGGCGGCGAACCCGATCGGCCTCCCCGTCTTCGGCAGCAACACCCAGACGGTCGACAATCACCAGATGCTGGGCGCGCTGTCGGTCGACTTCCACCGTGTCGGCGTCAATGCCGGCAAGATCGCCGCGCGTCTGCTGAAGGGCGAAAAGGCCGAGGACATCGCCATCTCCGTGCCGTCCCCCGAAGACCATGTCGCCCGCATCAGCGCGCAGCGGCTCAAGGCGCTGGGCCTCACTCTGCCAGACAGCCTGAAAGACTGCGATTGTGTCGCCGAATGACGGCGATGCGCCGGCTGTCGAACTGGATGGCCTGAAACTCGCTTTTCATGCCGGTACGCCCGATCAACGCATTGCGCTCGACAATCTGAGCCTTGCGTTGAACCGGGGCGATTTCGCGGTCGTCATCGGCTCGAACGGCGCTGGCAAGAGCACCCTGCTCAATGTCATTTCCGGCGCGCTGCGCCCGGATGCCGGGTCGATCGCCGTGGATGGGGTGGATGTCACGCGGGCTCCGGTCCACAGGCGGGCGGCCATGATCGGGCGGGTCTTCCAGGACCCGATGCTCGGCACCGCTCCCGCACTCTCGATCGAGGAAAACCTCGCCCTCGCCTCGATGCGGGGCCGGCGCAGGGGTCTGGGACTGGCGCTCGACCATGCCGCGCGCAGCCGCTTCGCGGCGCTGCTGGAGCCGTTTGGCCTTGGTCTGGAAAAGCGCATGGCCGCGCCGGCCAGCCTGCTCTCGGGCGGGCAGCGCCAGGTTCTCGCCCTGGTGATGGCCTCGCTGGTGCGACCCAGGGTGCTGTTGCTCGACGAGCACACCGCCGCGCTCGATCCCGGCACCGCCGCGCTGGTGATGCAGGCGACGCAGCGCATCGTCGCCGAGGGCGGCCTGACGACCCTTATGATCACGCACAACATGGCCCAGGCGGTCGAATACGGGAACCGGCTGCTCGCCATGGATGCCGGCCGCATCAAGCTCGACATTGCCGGCGCCGAAAAGACTTCTCTCTCCATTGACGATCTGGTGCGCCGCTTCGCGGGCGACGCCGATCATGTCCTGCTGCGGTCCCGCGCCAACATGGCGGCAGGCCCGGCGGATGCAACCGGCGCGAAAGGGTGAGGCGGGATGATGGACGCGCTTGTCCTTTATTGGAACCTTGTGCCCGTTACCCTGGTGCAGGGGCTGGCCTATGCGCTGGTCGCGCTGGCGGTGATGATACCCTTTCGCATCCTGTCGGTTCCTGATCTCTCCAGCGAGGGGGTCTTCCCGCTTGGCGCTTGCGTCGCCGCGGCGCTGATCGCCGCCGGCGTCTCGCCCATCGCCGCGACGCTGGCCGCCATCGTCGCCGGATTTTTCGCGGGCGTGACCACCGCGCTCATCCATTTGAAGTTCCGCGTGCACTCCCTGCTCGCTGGCATTCTCACCATCACCATGCTGTGGAGCGTCAATCTGCGCGTTCTCGGCAAGCCGAACCAGCCGATCTTCGGCCAGCCGAACCTGTTCGACTGGATCAGCCCGGCAATCCTGATGAACCTCAATTTGCAGATCCTCGTCTTCGCCGTCCTGCTGGCGGTGCTGGTCGGCGCCTTGTGGTGGGGACTGCAGACTCATGCCGGCCTGGCGCTGAGGGGCGTTGGCGCCAATCCGAGCCTTGCGCCCGCGCTCGGCGTCAATGTCGTGCTCTACACCTCCGCCGGCCTGGGACTGGCCAGTTGCTTCAGCGCGCTGGCTGGCGCCTTGCTGGCGCAGCAGCAGGGCTATGGCGATGTCGGCATGGGCGTCGGCATGCTGGTCAACGGTCTTGCGTCGGTCATCATCGGCGAGTCGATCACCGGCCGGCGCACCCTGCTGCGGCAGGTCCTCGCCCCGGTCGTCGGCTCGATCGCCTATTACCAACTCGCCTCGCTGGCGCTCTCGATCGGCCTGGAGCCTTCCGATCTGAAGATCGCCACCGGGGGCTTCGTCCTCCTCACCATTGGCTGGCCCGTCCTTCTGGGACGCAAGACGCCGGCCTCGCGCGCATTTTGACCCCATCGCCAGGAATCCCGCACCATGCAACAAACTGACCGCAAGACCCGGATCGGCGTCGCCGGCTACGGCTATATCGGCCGCTATCTCTGCCGGGCGATTGCCGGCAATCCGCAATGGGGCCTGGAACTGGCGTTCGTGTGGAACCGCAATTCCGAACGCCTGTTCGACCTGCCGGAGGCGATCCGGCTGGCTGACCTCGCCGGGGCCCGCGATCGCGCGCCGGACCTGATCGTGGAATGCGCTCACCCCGACATCTCCACCAGGCACGGCGAGGGCTTCCTGGAATTCGCCGATTATCTGCCGCTCTCGGTCAACGCCCTCGCGGACCGGGGAACCGAGACGCGCATGCTCGCCTCGGCCGCCCGTTCCGGCCGCCGGCTGCTGATCCCGCACGGCGCGCTGATCGGCCTCGACAACCTCGTGGAGGTTGGCGACATGTGGAAGGACGTAACCATCACCTTTCGCAAGCATCCCGACAACATCGACTTCTCCGACAGCGGCATCGACCCGGCGGTCATTGTCGAGGAAACCCTGCTCTATGACGGGCCGGTGCGCGGCATCGCCAAACTGTTCCCGCGCAACGTCAACACCATGACGACCTGCGCGCTGGCGACGACCGGGCTTGACCATTGCCGCGGCGTGCTGATCGCCGATCCCTCGCTGGATGTCGCCATCGCGGAAGTGCGCGCCGAAGGCAGTGACGGATCCGTCCATCGCTCCCGGAAGGTGCAGCCGGTGGTCGGCGTTTCCGGAACCGAGATGCTGGCGGCGCAGCTGGCATCGGTCAAGCGCGCCGCCGGCGTGTTCACGCCGGGATTGAATTTCGTTTGAACGAGCGGGGGCAGGGCGCGGCCATGCGGGAAGACAGCCAGCAACAAGGCAGCCAGAAGCAAGGCGGGGAAGGGGCTGGCCGGCTCGGTCTCGACGCCGATCTCGACGAGGCGGCGCTGCTTGCCGCCTACAATCCGAAGCTCACGGTTTCGGACGCGGAATTCGAGGCGGTGATCGATCGCTATCTTTCCGCCTCGCAGCATGCCGCGCGGACCTGCCGGCATCGCGCGGACATCGTCTTCGATGCGCAGAGCGGGCAGACCTTTGACCTCTTCGCTGCGGGCGAAGGGGTCCGCGCGCCGGCATTCATGTTCATCCATGGCGGCTATTGGCGCGGACTGTCCAAGCACCATTCCGCCTTCATGGCGCCGATGCTGGCGGCGAGGGGCATCGCCACCGTTGCGGTCGACCATCAATTGTCGCCCAGCGCGACGCTCCCCGAAATCGTGCGCCAGATCAGGGCCGCCTGCGCCCATCTGTGGAAGAACGCCGAGGATCTGGGAATCGACCGCAACCGGATATTCGTCGGCGGCAGTTCGGCCGGCGGCCATCTTGCCGCCATGCTGGTCGCCGGCGGCTGGCAATCCGCCTTCGACCTGCCCGAAGCCCCGGTCGCCGGACTGTTTGCGATCAGCGGCCTGTTCGACCTGACGCCGATCGCCCGCACATTCCCGCAGCAATGGCTCAATCTCTCCCCCGCCGATGTGGTGGCGATGAGCCCGCTCGCGCATCTGCCGAGGCAGGGCCCGCCTTCGGTCGTCGCACATGCCAGGCACGAACCGGCCGGCTTCCTCCGCCAGTCCGCCGCATGGCGCCGCGCCTGGCGCGAGGCGGGCTTTGACGCACGCCTGCTAGAGATCGACGACCGCAATCACTTCGACATCATTCTCGATCTGATGGACGAAGGCAGCGAAATGACTCGCGCCTTGCTGTCGCTGATTGAGAATGGTGGCGTTTGAGCGGCGATGTCCGGCCATCCCGACGATCGCGATGACGAGACCGGCGAAGATGCCGGGCCGGCCCCGGCGTCGGAAGGCTTCGCGCTGGCAGATCTGTTGTCGCATCTTCTCAGGCGCGCCCATTTCGATGCGGAGGCCGCCTTCGCCGAGCATTATGCCGGCCTTGATGTCACCTCGCGCCAGTTGGCGCTGCTTTATGCGATCCACCGCGACCCGGGCGCCCAGCAGGCCGTGCTCGCCGCGTCGATCGGCCTCGACGTCAATACCTGCAGCGATCTCGCCAAGCGCATCGAGCGCAAGGGCCTGATCCGCCGCGAGCGATCCACCGCCGACCGCCGCGCCTTCGGCCTCTTCCTCACCCCCGCCGGCGAGGCGATGATCGCGCACACCGCGCCGCTGACGATGCCGTACCAGCGGGCGATCGCCTCGCGGCTGACCGATCGCGAACGGGGCCATATGCTGCAATTGCTGCGGCGGATGCTGGGCCTGGAAGAAACATCGGCAAAATCCTGATCTCCCGCTTGAATTTCGCGCGATCGACTTCAGGTTCTCATGCAAGCGCTTGTCTGGCGCGGCGCAATGTGATGGATTTCACACTCAAACATCTGCCGCCGCGCTACGATAGGCTCGAACAGGGGAGATTTTGACATGATTTCGACTGCAACGAGACTGCTTGCCGCAACTGCCATCTTCAGCCAGATCGCCGCTTTCGCCCTGCCGGCCCATGCCCAGCCGGGCTTCGTCCAGGTGGCCAGCGGCAAGTCCAAGCGGGTGGACGCCTATCTCGGCTGGAAAAACGATTGCTCGCAAATGCCGATCAACATCGATGTCGTGAGAAAGCCCAGGCATGGCACGCTGTCGCACCGCTTCGTGACCGAGACCATTCGCAAGGCGAGCATCGGCGGGGTCAGGAATTGCTACGGCAAGAAGGTTCGTGCATTGGCGATCTACTACAAGTCGGATCGCGGCTATCGCGGCAGCGACAGCCTCAGCGTCCGCATTTCCATCGGGGGGAAGCCGGCAAACTATAATTACAACATCGCCATTCGTTGAGGGAAATATCGGCCGAGGGGAAAATGGCAAGACTCATCCTGCTGATGGTTCTACTTCTGGGCGCCGGTCTTCCGGCGGCGGCGGAACGGCGTGTTGCGCTGGTGATCGGCAATTCCGACTATCGGCGCGCGGGCGAGCTTCGGAACCCGGCCAATGACGCGACCGACGTGACGAAAGCGCTGCGCGCCCTCGGATTTGAAGTCGTCAGCGGCGTCAATCTCGACGGCAACGCCATGCGCCGCGCCGTCCGGGATTTCTCCGACAAGCTGGAGGGTGCCGAAACCGCGCTTTTCTTCTATGCGGGCCATGCCGTGCAGGTGGATGGCAAGAACTATCTCGCGCCGATCGACACCGATCTCCGCAAGGAATCGGATCTGGATTTCGAGACCATCTCGCTCGATCTGGTGCGCAGGCAGATGGAGCGCAATGCGCAGACCCAGATCGTGTTTCTCGACGCCTGCCGCGACAATCCGCTGACGCGCAGTCTTTCGGGGCGTTCGCGCTCCGTCGGGCAGGGCAAGGGTCTGGCGCGCTTCGATACCAGCGCCGAAGGCGCGTTCATCGCTTTCGCAACCCAGCCGGACAATGTTGCGCTCGATGGGGAGGGACGCAACAGCCCCTTCACCAAGGCGCTCCTGCGCCACATCGCCACGCCGAATGTCGAGATCTCGGCGATGATGACCGACGTGCGTCGCGAAGTGTTCGAGGCGACGCAGGAGCGCCAGCTGCCCTGGACCAATTCCTCGCTTCTGGGCTCGTTCTTCTTCAACCCGACGCCGGTCGAGCCCAGCCCGGAAGAGAAGGCGCGCGCCGAGCGTCTGGCGAAGCTGGCGGCCGAGGCCGACGCTTATGAGGCGGTAAAGAACAGCAAGGACATCGCCGCGTTCGAGGCATTTCTGCGCGAGCATGGCGACAGCAATTACGCCCCGCTCGCCCGCCTGGCGATTCAGCGCCTCACCCCGGCGCCCGAGCCCGAACCCGCGCCGGCAGCCCCGGTCCCTGCGGCGCAGGCGCAGAAATCCGAACCGGAAAAGCCGGCGGTGGTCGCCAGCCTCGAGCCGCAATCGGAAGCGGGCGCAAGGCAGGGCGTCGCCGCGAGCAAGGAGCCATTGCCGGGAGACGCCGTGGCCGATGCGCCGGTGCCGGCCGACGATGAATTGTCTAAAGAGGCCGTGCGCCAGATTCAGAGCGAACTCGACCGCATAGGCTGCGATCCGGGCAGGCCCGATGGCGTCTGGGGAAACCGAAGCCGCAGCGCCCTGGGCGATTATGCCCGCCACGCAAAGGTTGATCTTGCCTCGCTGGAGCCAAGCGCGGAATTGCTCGATCAGCTGCAGGCGCGCAAGCAGACCGTCTGCCCGAAAGCCGAGCCGCCGCAGCGCGCTTCCAGGCCAGCCGCCAAGACCGCCGAGACGGCTGTCCGGCCCAAGCCGGTCCGCAAGACCTCGCGTCCGTCGTCCCGGCCATCTTCGCGTAGCTGTTTCCGGTTCAACGGCCAACTCGTCTGCGAGTAACAAACGCCTGAGCCAGGGCCGATAGTCCGCGCCCCCGCGGAGCCGGGATAGGTCGCGAAGGCCTTTCCGTTTCTCGGCCAAGGCAATCCTCCAACACACCCTCGCACAGCCCTCCGAATTTTTGGTCTTGCAATTAATCAGTCGTTTGATTAATTCAAACGAACGATCATTGCCTGGAGCGGGCTCGAAGGCGGCAAGCGCGGCAAGCTCGACAAACGCGAAATTTGCCGCAAGGGCGGCAAGCCGCCGCGAGCACCGGCGGGCCTCGTTCCGGGATGAAGCGCAGGGAGTCATGACGACGATGGCGAACATGGAAGACCATCCGGCCCCGCCGGGCGCCCCGGCAGAACGCGCCGGGCCGGCGGAGAGCGGCGTGGAGGCGACACGCCTCTCCTTGATCGAAGCGGGACTGAAGCTGTTCGGCTCAAAGGGGTTCGAGGCGTCCTCCACGCGGGAAATCGCCCGCACGGCCGACGCCAACATCGCCTCCATCGGCTATCATTTCGGCGGCAAGGAAGGCCTCAGGCTGGCCTGCGCCCAGCATGTGGCGAGCCACATCTGGAAGATCGCCTCCGCAGCCGCCGCCCTTGCCCGCTTCCCGCAGGACGACAATTCGCCTTCGCCAGATCAGGCGCGCGCCGCCGTTCTGACCTTTGCCGGCGCGATGGTGCGCGGCATTCTGGGTGACGAGCGCACCTTGCCGATGATCGATTTCGTGATCCGCGAGATCGCCAATCCCTCGCCGACGCTCGACATGGTCTACCGCTCCGTCATCGACCCGATGCATCGCCGCGTCTGCGGGCTCTGGGGGCTGGCGACCGGGCGCGACGGCGAGAGCGAGGCGGTTCGCCTGGCGGTCTTCGCCGCGATCGGCCAGATCATGTATTTCCGCATCGCGCGCGAGATCATTCTGCGGCGCATGGACTGGAGCGGCTATGACGAGGCCGCCATTGCCGCGATCGCCGGCGAGGTGGTCGCCTGCGTGGAAGCCTCGCTCGACCGGCTTTCGCCCGGCGGCCGGACGGGAGAAGCATCATGATGGAATGGCTCTGTGTCCTGCCCGTCTTGGCCGGGCTGTTTTCCGGCTGCGGCCAGTCGACGCCATTGGCGGTCGGCTATGTCGAGGGCGAATACGCCCTGCTCGCGCCCACCGCCACCGCGCGTCTGATCGACATCACCGTGCGTCGGGGCGAGCGCCTTGACGCCGGCGCGGTCGTCGCCGTGCAGGAAACCCGCGACGCCGAACTGGCCGTCAGCGAGGCGCGGGCGGCGGCCCATCGCGCCGAGGCTCAACTCGGCAATCTCAAGGAGGGAAAGCGGCCGGAGGAAATCGCCGTCATCGAGGCTTCGCTTCGCTCCGCCGTCGCCCAGGCGAGCGACGCGGAACGCCAATTGCAGCGCCAGAAGAATCTTTCCGAGCGCGGCTTCGCCTCGCAGTCCGACTTCGACACGGCCGAGACCACGCTGGAGATGGCGCAGGCCAAGGTCGCCGAACTGCGCGCCAATCTGGAGGTCGCGCGCCTGCCGGCCCGCGAAGCGGAGATTGCCGCCGCCTCCGATCAGGCGCAGCAATCGCGTTCCGCGCTGCAAAGCGCCGAGTGGCGGCTGTCCGAGCGAACGATCCGCGCGCCCGCCAATGGCGAGGTCGCCGATGTCATCCTGCGCAAGGGCGAGGTCGCCGGCCCCTCCGCTCCGGTGATCTCGTTCCTGCCGGACGGCGCCACCAAGCTCAAGCTTTATGTTCCCGAGCCAGAACTGGCGGCCATCGCGCCGGGAACGCGCCTGACGGTGCGCTGCGACGGCTGCGGCGAGGGTCAGCACGCCGTCGTCAGCTATGTCGCCGACGCGCCGGAATTCACCCCGCCGGTGATCTACTCGCTCAACCGCCGCCAGAAGCTGGTCTATCTGGTCGAGGCGCGGCCCGAAGGCGCGGCAAGGCTGCTCAAGCCAGGACAGATTGTCGACGTGGTATTGGCGGAATCCGCGAAATGAACGTCATCGAGGTCTCAGGGCTTACCAAGAGCTTTGGCGGGCGCAAGGTCGTCGACGATGTGACGCTGCAGGTCGCCGCCGGAGAGATCGTCGGGTTTCTGGGGCCGAACGGTTCGGGCAAGACCACCACCATCCGCATGATCTGCGGGCTGCTGTCTCCCGACGAAGGCAGCGGCGAGGTGCTCGGTTTCGACGTCATCTCCGACAGCCTGCGCATCAAGAACCAGGTCGGCTACATGACGCAGAAATTCTCGTTCTACGAGGATCTCACCATTGCCGAAAACCTCACCTTCGTGGCGCGGCTCTACCGGTTGAGGCCGGTGCGCGACTATGTGGACAAGACGCTTGACGATCTGGGCCTGACCAGCCGTCGCAACCAGCTTGCGGGCACGCTGTCCGGCGGCTGGAAGCAGCGCCTGGCGCTGGCCGCCTGCATCATGCACGAGCCCAGATTGCTGCTGCTGGACGAGCCAACGGCCGGCGTCGACCCCAAGGCGCGCCGCGAGTTCTGGGACGAGATCCATCGCCTGGCCGCGAACGGCCTCACCGTCCTGGTCTCCACCCACTACATGGACGAGGCCGAACGCTGCCACCGCATCAGCTACATTTCCTACGGCCGGATGATCGCGACGGGCACCGTCGACGAAGTGGTCAAGGGCTCCGGCCTGGTGACATTCGTGGTGCGCGGCGCCGGGCTGGAGCGGGTGGCGGCCGAACTGCACGGCGTACCCGGCGTCGAGCAGGTCGCTCCCTTCGGCAGTTCGCTGCATGTGGTCGGCAGCGACGCGCACGCCCTGGAAAAGGCGCTGCAGCCCTTCGCGCAACGGCCGGGATATTCGGTCGGGCGCGGCGAGACCAGCCTCGAGGACGTGTTCATCAAGTTCATGAGCGACAGTTCCGACAACATGGCCGGGGCGGCGTGATGGGATTCTTCAGCTTTTCCACCGGCCGGTTGTTCGCCGTTCTGGCCAAGGAATTCGTCCAGATGCGGCGCGACCGCATCACCTTCGCCATGATGCTGGGCGTGCCGCTGATGCAGCTCGTCATCTTCGGCTATGCGATCAACAACGATCCCAAGGGATTGCCGGCGGCGCTGGTGGCGCCGACATCGGACCACTATTCGCGCGCCATCGTCAGCGCGCTGGAACTCACCGGCTATTATCGCTTCATCGCGATCACCCAGAGCGCGGAGGAGGCCGAGCGCCTCATTTCCAATGGCTCGGTCGCCTTCGTCGTCACCATTCCTTCCGATTTCGGCACGCGCGTCGACCGGGGCGACCACCCGCGGATCCTGGTGGAGGCGGATGCGACCGATCCGGCCTCGTCGAGCGGCGCGATCAGCACGCTCGGCACCGTCGCCGCGCAGGCGCTCCAGCACGAAAAGGGGCTGGACGGCCTGCCCGCGCGCCTCCAGCCCGGCGCGCTCGATGTCGTGGTGCACCGGCGCTACAATCCGGAGGGCATCTCCCAGTACAATGTCGTGCCCGGGCTTCTCGGCGTCATCCTGCAGCTGACCATGGTGATGATGACCTCCATGGCGCTGACGCGCGAGGTGGAGCGCGGCACCATGGAGAACCTGCTGGCCATGCCCGCCCGCCCGGCCGAGATCATGATCGGCAAGATCCTGCCCTATCTCGGCGTCGCCCTCGTCCAGCTCGTGGTGGTGCTCGCCGCCTCCAGGCTGCTGTTCGCCGTCCCCTTTGTCGGCAGCATGGGCCTGCTTCTGTCGGGGGTATTCCTGTTCGTGCTGGCGCTGGTGCTGCTCGGCTACGCGATTTCCACCTTCGCGCGCACCCAGATGCAGGCCATGCAGCTAACCTTTTTCTTCTTCCTGCCCTCGCTGCTGCTGTCGGGCTTCATGTTCCCCTTCCGCGGGATGCCGGCCTGGGCCCGCTTCATCGGCGAATTGTTCCCGCTCACCCATTTCCTGCGGGTGATCCGCGCCGTCATGCTCAAGGGCGCGCAGTGGGGCGCGATCCATGTCGAGTTTTGGGCGCTGATCGCCTTCGTATTCTTCTTCGCATTCCTCGCGCTCATGCGGTTCCGCACCACGCTCGACTGAGACGCGGTGCGGTCCGCAAGGGCAGGGACTTTGGCTTCGCAGCGACCGGGCTCAGTGAGACATGAGAACCGGCGTCGCCATCGACTTCAGCGTGCTGCGGGTCGCCCCGCCGAACAGCAATTCGCGGATCGGCGAACGGCTGTAGCCTCCCATGACCAGCAGGTCGGCGCCCGAATCGGACATGTAGTTGGCGATCACGTCGCCCACCGGCAGCCCGGCCGAGGTCTCGTTGCGCACTTCGACATTGATGCCGTGCCGCGCCAGGCTGTTGGCGATGTCGGCCGCAGCCATGGTCGCGCTGTGGTCCTCGTTCTCGCGCGGGTCGACGACGACGACCGTCACCTTCTGCGCGCGCTTCAGCAGCGGCAGGGAGTCGAACACGGCGCGCGCCGCCTCCTTGCCGTCCTTCCATGCGATCACGACGTGTTTGGGGTCGATCGGCTTGCACTCGATATAGGGAACGAAGAGCACCGGCCGCCCGCCCTCGAACAGCAGCGTTTCGAAATCCGCATAGGTGTCGTCCGGCTGGTCCGGATCGGGCTGCTGCGCGATCACCAGATCGGCCGCATGGGCGGTGGTGCGCGCCGCCGCCGCGCTGTCGCCGGCATAGGTCTCCAGTCCGCGCCATTCGTGCGAAATGCCCTCGCGCCGGCATTCTTCCTCGAAAAGCTCGCGCACATGCTGCATGCGCTGGCGGCCGGCCTCGATCGCCGCTTCATCCATGCTGACCATCTCGCCGCCGACTACCGACACATAGGCCGCAGCGGAAGGCTCGGCGTGGACCGCCGTCACATGCGCGTCATCCGCGCGAATCAGCGGCATCGCCGCCTCCAGTACATGCTTGACGTCAGCGCTGCCGCGCACGATCGCAACGATTGTCTTGTAGGACATGACTTCCTCCTTGTTTGCCTTCCGGCTTTCGGTTGAAGATCATCCTAGATCGACAATTTGTCTCCGCCTTGATCGCGGTCAATCCTCGCCTGCGTCAAAGAGACTCGCCTGGGTCGGCGCCCTGGCCTGCTTGCGGCGCCTGGCGGGCGCGGGATCGGCGCCGCCATGCGCCAGGGCATGGACCGTGCCGTCATACATCTGCAGCTGGATCGGCTGGCCGGGCGAGATCGCGGCCGCCCGCGTGATCGTTGCGCCGGCCTCGTCCCGGATCAGCGCGAAGCCGCGCTCCAGCACGCGCTCATGCGACAGCGAGGCGATCAGCCGCCAGCCCTGGTCGAGCCGGGTGCGGGCGCGTTCCAGATGCAGCCGGAAGCCGTTCTGCAGCCGGCGCTCCGCCGTAGCCAGCCGCTCGCCCGCCGATGAAGTCACCCGCTCGATCGTGCGGGGCGAAAGACGCGCCGTCAGCCGCGACAGATCCTTGCGCTTGTTCCTGGCGCTCGCCTCGAAGCCGAGCGCGAGCCGCCGGTCCAATTGCTTCAGCGTGCGGCGCGTCGCGTCCAGATGCAGTTCGATCGCGCGCCGGCTCAGCCTGCCTTCGACGCCGGCGAAGGACCGCCGTTTCCGGGTGACCGCCAGTTCCAGCCCGCGCATCAGCCTTGCGGCGGCCGCGTCGAAGCGCTGGCGAGGCTGCGCCAGGATCGCCTCGGGCGTTCCAAGCCCACGCCGTGCCGCCCGCAAGCCGCTGCGCGCGTCGTCCAGCGAGCGGCGAATGCCCGCGCCGAGGCGCGCGGCGAGGGTCGCCACCCGCGCCTCCAGCTCGGCCTTCACCGGCACCGCGATTTCCGCCGCCCCGGTCGGCGTCGGCGCGCGCCGGTCGGCGGCCAGGTCGATCAGCGTCCAGTCGGTTTCGTGGCCGACCGCCGAGATCAGCGGGATCATCGAGCCCGCCGCCGCGCGCACCACCGCCTCCTCGTTGAACCCCCACAGATCCTCGATCGAGCCGCCGCCCCGCGCCACGATGATGAGGTCCGGCCGCGCCACCGACCCGCCCGGCGCCAGCGCGTTGAAGCCGGCGATGGCGGCCGCCACTTCATTGCCGCTGGTCTCGCCCTGGACGCGTACCGGCCACACGATCACATGCAGCGGAAAGCGCTCGGAAATGCGGTGCAGCACGTCTCGGATCACCGCGCCGGTGGGCGAGGTGACGACGCCGATCGTCATCGGCAGGAAGGGCAGCAATTGCTTGCGCTCCTCGGCGAACAGGCCCTCCGCCGCCAGCTTGCGCTTGCGCTCCTCCAGCAGCGCCATCAGCGCGCCGGCGCCGGCGGGCTCCACATTCTCCACCACGATCTGGTATTTCGACGATCCGGGAAAGGTGGTGAGCTTTCCTGTCGCCACCAACTCCAGGCCTTCCTGCAGCTTGCCGGCGAGGCGGCCGAAATTGCCTTTCCAGACCACCGCCTCCAGCCTGGCGCGGTCGTCCTTGATCGAGAAATAGCAATGGCCGGAGCTGTGCGGCCCGCGAAAGCCGGATATCTCGCCGCGCACGCGCACCAGGCCAAACCGGTCCTCCACCGTGCGCTTCAGCGCGGCGGAAAGCTCGGTAACCGTCATTTCGGGCATGTTGCCCCTGGCCTCGTCCGTCACGCTCGCCCTCCTTGCCGCGGCAGGCGTCATCGCCTGCGGCAGGGACGCCACAATAGCAGATTCCAAGGCGCGGTCCGCAAGGCCTCAGAAGGCGAATTCGCGCGCCGTCTGCGGGCGGAAGGCGCGGGCGGTCGCCAGGACCGCGATGGCTCCCGCCAGCGGCAGCGCGGTCCAGAGCGAGCCGGCCGCGAGCAGCCCCGCCGCACCGGCCCAGAAGATCGAGGAGAAGGCCTCCGCGAAGGTCGCCATCCGCGAGGAGGTCTGCCGCCGGCGGAAATTGCTGCGCCGCGCCTGGCTGCGGAACCACAACTGGATCGCCGTCGCCGAAGCCGCGGCCGCAGCGATGCCCGCCAGCGCCGCCAATGCGCCCATAGGATCGAGCAGCGCCACGGCGATCAGGATCGGCGAGACCACCAGGCCGATCACGCAGAGCACCGCCTCTATCTTGGCGCGGATCACCGCCCCTTCCGGCACCGGGGCGGTGGCGACCAGTTGCGGCGCGTCCTCGCCCGAAATCGCCAGCCAGGCCAGCCCGCCGGCCAGTTGGCCCGCCGCCATCACCAGCACGGGGATCACCACCACTGGCGCGCCGCCGGCCGCGCCGAAGCCGCGCCACAGCATGAAGGCCGGCGGCACCAGATACAGCACCTGCATCAGCGTCTGCGACAGCAGCCAGTGGTCGCGCGCCAGCAGTTTCCATTCCTTGTGGCGCAGCGCCGAGGCCACATTGTGCCGGCGAAAGCTGCGGGCGCCGCGCGTGGAGCCCCGCCTCTGCTGCGAGATCCCGGCCGCCGCCAGCACCCTTTCCCCGAAGACGCCGGAAAAGCCGATGATCGACCCGGCGAACAACATCCCGGCAAACGCCAGCACCGCGAAGAGCGCCGCCGGATCGCCCATCGCCGCGCGCGCCGGCAGCCAGAAGAGGCTGTCGGGCGCGGGAGCATGGGCGCGCACCGCATCGGATTGCAGGAATTGCAGGCGCGACATCGTGCCCATGGAGGCGATGGCGGCAAGCTGGATGCCGATGACGAAGGTCGCGCCAACCAGCGCCGCCACGATCTGCGCCGCCGTGCGGGTGCGCCGCGCCCCGATCAGCCTGAACAGCGCCATCGTCAGGGCCAGCGCGATGACGGTCGCCACCACTCCCAGGGCCAGCAGCGTCGGGTAGGCGGCGAGCCAGCCGGGATGGTCGAGCAGCGCCAGCACATTGATCGCGGGCGCGGCCAGCAACAGGGAAAGCAGCGAGGTCGAAAGCGCGATCGCGCCGATGCGCACCGCGAAGATCCGCCGCGTCGAGGCGGGGGAGGCGAGTACCAGATCGAGATCGGAGCGCGAATAGAACACCCGCGTGACCGATTCCATCGCCTGCGAGGCCATCAGCGAGAACGGCAGGACCATCATCGCCGTCACCAGCACCAGCAGATGCGAGGGATCGCCCGGCCCGTCCTGCAGCGCCGGTCCCAGCACGCTCCATGCGATGAGATGCAGCACGGCAGCGGCGCCGATCAGGAAGATCGCCACCCGGCCCTCGCGCTGGCGCTTTCTCGCCGTCATCATCGCCAGGAAATCGCGCAAGGACAGGCGCAGTTCGTGCTGCGCAAACCAGAGGATGCTGCCCGGCCGTGCCACGATGGCGCTCATGCGGCCGCGATCCCCGCCTGCGGCCCCGGGGCCGCCTCTTCCGCAGGCGCCTGCCGCGCGACGATGTCGAGGAAGACTTCCTCCAGGCTGGCGTCGCCCCGGCCGGCGCGGTGGCGCAACTCGCCCAGCGTGCCCTCGGCGACCAGCCGGCCTTCGGCGATGACGCCGATGCGTTCGGCCATGCGCTCGGCGACTTCCAGGATATGGGTGGTCATGATGACGGTTGCCCCGCCGCGAACGCGGTCGAGCAGAACGTCCTTCACCAACCGGGCCGAGGCGGCGTCGAGCCCGGTGAGCGGTTCGTCGAGAATGATCAGCCTGGGATCGTGCACGAGGGCGCCCGCCAGGGCCACCTTCTGGCGCATGCCCTTGGAAAAGCCTTCGCAGCGTTCGTCGGCATGCGGGGCGAGCTTGAGCCAATCCAGCAATTCGCCGGAGCGCCGCGCGGCCTCCGCCGGCGCCACTTCCCAGAGCCCGGCGACGAATTCCAGATATTCCAGCGGCGTCAGCCGGTCATAGATCATGGGCTCGTCCGGCACCCATGCGGTGACGCGCTTGGCTTCCACCGGAGAGGACAGCGCATCGCGTCCGAAGATCGAGATCGTGCCGGCGTCGGGCCGCAGCAACCCCGCCACCATGCGCAGCGAAGTGGTCTTGCCCGCGCCGTTCGGGCCGAGCAGCGCATAGAACTCGCCGCCGCGCACGGTCAGGTCGAGGCCGGCGACCGCGGGCCTTTCGAACCGCTTGTAAAGGCCATGGATTTCAAGCGCGTTCATCTTCGCCGACCCTCTCGGTTTTTCCCAACCCTAGCCGCTTCGGGTTTAGGTTGCGTAAACCGGAGGTGGAGGGCGGGTCAGTCGGTCTTCTTGCCGCTCAGGAACTGCTCGAAGATCTGCTCCACGCCCTTCTGGTATTCGCGCTGCGCGCCCAGCCCCGCGTCGAACATCTCGCCGAAGAGGTCGCCCAGTCCCCCGCTGGTGCGCGGATGCGGAGAGCCGTCCTCGGGGCTGCGATAGGGAGCCTCCTCTTCCGGCGGGGCCTCCTCGGGCGGCCGCGCCGCGCCGCCCATGCCACCGCGCAGCATGTCCTGGAAGATCTGCCCCAGCGGATTGTCGCTGCCCGGAACCGGCTGGGCACGACCGCCCGCCGAATTGCCTCCCTGCGCGCCGCGCATCATGTCCTCGAACATCTTGCCCCACGGATTGGCGCCCGCCTGCGGCGCGGATCCCGGCGTCTGGCCGCGCATGCCGCCGCCCGGGTTGGAGCCGCCCTGCGCGCCGCCGCCGGTCATCTGCTCAAGGATGCGTCCCAGCGGATTCGCGCCGGCGCCCGCTTGCGACGCGCCCGGCATCGCGCCCATCATCTGCTTGAAAAGTCCGCCCATCAGGATCGGCGCGAGCGCCGCGAGCATCTGTTTCATGATGACCTGGGAAAGCCCGGTGGCGGTCGCCGCATGCGCCGCCACGGCGCGGCTCACCTCGGGCGAGCCGAACAGATGGTTGAGGATCGCCTCGCCCTCGGCCATGCCCCCGCGCGAAACGGCCGCCATCGGATCCTCGAAATAGCGCGCATGCCCGCCGCCGGACAGCGCCGACATGAAGGACATGAACCCGGCCGGATCGGCGACATTGCGCTTCAGCCCTTGCGAGAATGCCGGCATCAGCGCCTCGACCGCGCGTTCCGTCTGCTCCCTGCTGAGCTGAAACTGCCGCGCGAAGGTGTCCATCGCCGCTGCGTTTCCCTGTGTGAGCATCTCCATGAGTGGGAGCATTTCGCCGTCTCCATCTTTCTTCCGCATCCAGGATCTGCGGCTGGCGCAAGCCCGTTCAGTCGGCGTTAACCGTGTCGTGCATAACCTGTCGACGTCGAATCATACCGCCGAGTGGGGATTGTTGCCATTGCAATCGGGGAATAGCGGAAATCCGTCAGCTTTGACGAAGGGCGCGAGCGGCGCCGAACGAAAGTCGAGCCGGCTCAGGCGGCCGGGCAGGTTGCACTTCGAGGGCCAGAGAAGCGGCGTTCCGTGCACGGTCTCCGATCTGACCGACAGCGGGGCGGTGCTCTCCAGCCCGGGCTGGCTGGGCATGCCCGACAGCTTCACCCTGCTCCTGCGGCACGACGGTCTGTGCTTCGATTGCCAGGTGGTCTCGCGCGCCGCCAACGCGCTGAGGGTGCGGTTCGAGGGCCCGGCGGAAATGCCGGTAACGAACAGTTAAGCTTTCCGGCCGAAAATCATGCTGCGTGCGGAAAACCGGATTTGCGAGGCGGACCGGTGGTTGGATAATTTCCATCGCGCCCTGACGCTCGCATGACGGCGCCGCGTTTGCGACGCACCGTATCGATGCGATGAAGGCTTGAAGGAAATGTCCCAGTCGGCCCCTTTACCGGAAGGCGAGGAAAACCGCAGATCCAGGCGGCAGCGCGTGCTGATCAGCGGCTATATCTCGTTCGAGGGACATTTCGCTTCCATTCCCTGCATGATCCGCAATCTTTCCGAAACCGGAGCGCTGATCTTGCTGAACCACCCCGGCCCGGTGCCGCAGCAGTTCACGCTGTATCTCGAACTTCAGGGCTATCGGGTGGAGTGCGAGCGGGCCTGGATGAAGGGGCTGAAGGTGGGCGCGCATTTCATCGGCGAGAAGATCAAGACGCGGATTAGTCGCGACCAGCATGTCGAGACCTCGGAGAATGCGCTTTCGGAAGCCATGCGCCAGTCCATGGCGGCGCGCGAGCATTCCCATGAGCCGAAGCCGGCGCCTCCGCCCGAGCCGGCGAAAAAATCCCTTGGGCCCGCCGCGCCCGCCTTCGGCAAGCGCCGGTAGTTCCAGGCTTGCGCCGCTATCAGTAGGCGTATTCGTCGAACAGGCGGGTGATGTCGCCGTGCCAGGGACCGTGGAACTTGTTCAGCAGCCGCTCGGCGGGCGTCAGCCCGCTGGCCACGGTTTCCTCCAGCGGGGCGAGGAAGACGCGCTCGTCATTGCCTGAAGAGTTGAGGTTCTGGCGGTCGGCAAGTCCGGAAGCGGCGATCTCGACGACCGCACGCGCATGCTCCAGAAGCTTCTTGCCGGCGATGGTCGCTTCGAGGCCGGCTGTCGGGACGGCGTCGCGCAGTTCGGCGACCATTTGCGCGCTCCAGCCGGAAACCAGCTCTTCCGCGGCGTCCAGCGCGCTGGCGCTATAGAGCAGGCCTGTCCAGAAGGCGGGCAGCGCGCAGATGTCGCGCCAGGGGCCGCCGTCCGCGCCGCGCATCTCCAGATAGCGCTTCAGGCGCACATCGGGGAACAGCGTCGTCAGGTGGTTGCTCCAGTCGCCGACATTGGCCGTGCCGTCCGGCACGCTGTCGCGCAAAGCGCCGTCCATGAACTGGCGGAAGGTGACATGCGTGCAATCGTAATATCGGCCTTCCCGGATGACGAAATACATCGGGATGTCGAGCGCCCAGTCGACATAGGCGTCGAAGCCGAAGCCCGGCTCCAGCATGAACGCATGGAAGCCGCCGCGCTGGTTGTCGGTGTCCCGCCAGATGTCGGAGCGCCAGGAAAGCAGGCCGTTCGGCTTGCCCTCGGTGAAGGGCGAGCGCGCGAAGAGGGCGGAGGCCATCGGCTGCAGCTTCAGCGAGACCTGCAGCTTGCGGCGCATGTCGGCTTCGTCGGAAAAGTCGAGATTGGTCTGGATCGTCGCGGTGCGGAACATCATGTCGAGGCCTTGCGAGCCGACCTTCGGCATGTAGTTCGACATGATCGCATAGCGGCTCTTGGGCATGACCGGCGTTTCGGCCAGGGTCCACAGCGGGCTGCCGCCGACGCCCAGGAACGCGATGCCCAGATCGCCGGCAATGGTCTTCACCATCGAAAGATGCGCGTTCGATTCGCGGCAGGTCTCGTGCAGGGTCTCGAGCGGCGCTCCCGATAGCTCGAACTGTCCGCCCGGCTCCAGGGAGATCGCGCCCTTTCCGGAGGGCTCGGCCAGGCCGATGATGTTGCCGGCGTCGGTAATCGGCTCCCAGCCCAGCCCTGCCTGCATGCCGTCGAGAAGCGCCTTGATTCCGTTCGCGCCCTCATAAGGCACGGGCGAATAGTCGCTGACGTAATAGCCGAACTTTTCGTGCTCGGTGCCGATGCGCCATTCCTCGCGCGGCTTGCAGCCCGCCTCCAGCCATTCGGCCAGCTGGTTCCGGTTTTCGACCGGGTTCAGGTCCGTGGTGTCGCGCGCCATTCAATACCCGCCAATACTCGCTTGAGCATGTTTTGCCGCCGCTGTCCGCGCAGGTTCCGGCGCTTCCATCGAAGGATCGCGAGACAGATATTGCCCACCCCCAAGGCGTGCAAGCAAAACTTTCTTCAGCCGGGGTTCAGCAAAGGTGATCGCCGCGGGCCTACCAGTCGCCCGCCACGGCCTGCACCACGGCAAGTGCGGCAACGGCGGCGGTGTCGGCGCGCAGGATGCGCGGGCCGAGTGGAATCGCCGTGACAAATGGCAGCGCCCGCAGGGTCGCGCGCTCATCGGCGGAAAATCCGCCCTCCGGGCCGATCAGCACCGCCAGCGGCTTGCCCCTGAGGGGGTGCAGCAGCCTGACCGGGTCGTCGTCGCCGGCCGATTCGTCGCAGAAGATCAGGGTTCGCGCAGGGTCCCATTGCGCCAGCATCTGCTCCAGCGCCTGCGGCTCGCCGATTTTCGGAATGGCGAGGATGCCGCATTGCTCCGCCGCCTCGGCGGCATTGGCGCGCATGCGGTCCAGGTTGAGCCGCGTCACCTGGGTGTGCCGGGTCAGCACCGGCTGCAGCACGCCCGCGCCCATCTCGACTGCCTTTTGCACCATGTAGTCGAGGCGCGCCTGTTTGAGCGGGGCGAAGCAATAGACCAGATCGGCCGGCTGAGGCTGCGGCCGCGTCGCCTTCTCGATGCGCAGCACGCATGCCTTGCGCCCCTGCGGCTCGATGCGCGCCAGCCATTCCCCGTCGCGCCCGTTGAACAGCAGCACCGCCTCGCCCGCCTTCATGCGAAGCACATTCAGCAGGTAATTGGCCTGACTGCGGTCGGGCTCGATCGCGCCGCCCTCGGCCAGCGCGCCTTCGACATAGAGGCGTTGGGTGCGAAAATCATAGCGTTCCATCGGCGCAGATAAATCGCCATCGCGCCCGGTATCAAGTGCCCTCACGCGCCCGCGCTGCAATGCCAGACCGGCGCGAAGCCTTCGCGAAGCGCGCCAAGCGTCGGTCCGGGCGTCACCAGCGCGGCCTTGTCTGGCAGCGGGGCGGCCGGCCCATAGCCCGAAAAGCGCCAGGGCAGGGCGCGCCCGCCTCGAATGGCGAGGAATTGGCCGCCGCTCTCGATCATCGCGCCGTCGGGCAGGTCTTTCAGCGCCGGCCGGTCGAGCAGCGTTTGCGGCGCATCGCCCGAGAGCCGCCTGGCGCGGTGCAGGATCGCGTCCCTTTGCAAGGCGTTCAATCCGGGCAGGGCGTTGCCGGCGTCGAATGCCGCGGCGAATGCCCGCGCCGCCGCCCTGCGGCAGTAGTGGCAGGGGCGGTGGCCGGCCGCCAGCGCCGTGACCTCGTCGAGGAAGAACAATTCGCTCCACCCCGCCCCGCCGCCGGGGGCGTTGCGGCCCCATACATCGCGCCGCACGTCCTTCCATTGGCAGGCGCAGACGATCCAGCTCTTCGTGGTCCAGCGCCTGCCGCGCAAGGTTCGCGTTTGCGGATCGTGGATGACGCCGCGATTGCCGGTGAACATCCCCCGGGCGGCGACGGCGTGCAGGCTCCCGTCCGGAGCGACGCGGTTCGCCAGGCTCACCCCGCCGTTTCCTGGTCCTCGACCACCAGGATATGCAGCCTTACCGGCCCGTGCGCGCCCAGGATCAGCGTCTGCTCGATATCGGCCGAGCGCGAG
>JAUIBM010000190.1 GCA_030428345.1 Alphaproteobacteria bacterium
ATTCGGTTGTCGCCACCACCACGGCGCTGAAGCTGGGCGATTATGTCGTCACCGAAGCCGGCTTTGGGGCGGATCTGGGCGCGGAGAAATTCTTCGACATCAAGTGCCGCAAGGCCGGCTTGAGGCCGGCGGCGGTCGTCATCGTCGCCACGGTGCGCGCCATGAAGATGAATGGCGGCGTCAAGAAGGAAGACCTCGGCGCGGAGAATGTCGCGGCGGTGGCCGATGGCTGCGCCAATCTCGGCCGCCATATCGAGAATGTGAAGCAGTTCGGCGTGCCGGCGGTGGTGGCGATCAACCATTTCACCACCGATACCGATGCCGAGATCGCCGCGATGATGGATTATGTTGCGGAGCAGGGGGCCGAGGCGGTGGTCTGCCGGCATTGGGCGGACGGCTCGGCCGGCATCGAGGATCTGGCGCACAAGGTGGTGGAACTGGCCGAATCCGGCGTCGCGGACTTCGCGCCGCTCTATCCGGACGAGATGGGCCTGTTCGAGAAGATCGACACGGTGGTCAAGCGCATCTATCGCGGGTCGCAGGCGACGGCCGACAAGGCCGTGCGCGAGCAGCTGAAGGCCTGGGAGGCGGCCGGCTTCGGCAATCTGCCGGTCTGCATGGCCAAGACGCAATATTCCTTCACGACCGATCCCAATCTGCGCGGCGCGCCGAGCGGCCATGTCGTGCCGGTGCGCGAGGTGCGGCTTTCGGCCGGGGCGGGCTTCGTCGTCGCCATCTGCGGGGAGATCATGACCATGCCCGGCCTGCCGCGCTCGCCCTCCTCGGAACGCATCTTCCTCAACGAGCAGGGCCAGATCGAGGGGCTGTTCTAGCGGGGGGAGGGAGCCCTCACTCCTCCGCCTCGCCGAGCTGGAACTTCTCGAAACGGGAGAGTTCCTCCTCGATGGCCGGTTTATGGGCCGCCCCGTCGCCGATCCAGTTCCATTGCTGGACCAGCAATTTGCCGGCGGCGCGGTCGGTCTTCAGATCGATGGCGGCGACGATCTCCTCGCCCACCAGCACCGGCAGCGCGAAATAGCCATGGACGCGCTTTTCCTTCGGGACATAGGCCTCGAAGCGATGGTCGTAGCCGAAGAGCAGCGCCAGCCGCTTGCGCTGGATGATCAGTGGGTCGAACGGCGAAAGGATGTGGACGAGATCGGGCGCGGTCTGCGGGCAGGATTCGATCGTTTCCGGCGCGGCCCAGTGTTCGGTCTTTTCCGTTTCCTCGATCGCCACCGGCACGAGGGTACGCCTGCGCACGCGGCGCTCGATGATCTCGCGGATCCTCGGCTTGCGGCTGGCGCTCAGGTGACAGATGGAATCGAGGCTGACGATGCCCTGGGCCCTCAGCGCGCGGTCGAGGAGATATTCGTCGACCTGCGCCTCGCTCGCCGGGCGCGGCCGCTTGTCCCAGTCGAAGTGGCGCTCCATCAGCTCGTAGGACTTGAGCATGCCATGGCGCTCGGCGATCGCCAGCCGGCCGGAAAAGAAGGCAAGCTGCAGGGCGCGCTTGGATGGCTTTCGGCTCGCCCAGGCGTGGTCCTTCTCGACCAGCACATCGTCATCAATGTCGCGGATCGACAGCGGGCCGGAGCGGCGCACGAGGCCGATGACCCGCCGAAGCTCCTGCGGGGTCACGTTGGCGTACCAATTGCCGGGCGACTGCGCATAGCGCTTCATGTCGCCAAGATAGAAGCGCAGATCACGCGTGGGAATGTAGGACAGGGCGTGCGTCCAGTATTCGAAGACGGATTTTTCGACCGTCTGGGCGTGGTGCAGGTCGGCGCGCCGGTATTCGGGAATGCGCGAGAACAGGATGTGATGGTGGCAGCGCTCGATCACATTGATCGTGTCGATCTGCACATAGCCCAGATGCTCGATGGCGGCGCGGGTGGCGTCAATTCCGTCGCCGAACGGCGCGCGGGTGTCGAGACGCTGCGCGCGCAGCCAGATGCGACGGGCAAGCGGCAGCGGGACGGGAACGGGCGATTCGAGACGGCGCGGCATGATGGCACTGTAGCCGGCAGGGAAGCGATGGAAAGAGACCGGAACAAAAAAAGAACAGATTTCCGGCGGGAATCGTCCGGATTTCCCCTGGGCGGGGCGCAATTGAGCCGGGCAACCATTGCCTGCAGGGGGCTAATGTGGCACGCGGACGCGCATGAAGCGCGCCTCTACCATTGCCGCCGCCAACATTGCCGTCGCCATTCTCGTTCTGGCGCTGAAGGCGCTGGCCGCCTACTGGTCGGGCAGTGTGGCGCTGCTGTCGGACGCGGTGGAGAGCATCGTCAATGTGGCCACGGCATTCGCCGCCTACGCCGCGATCTGGTACGCAACCCGGCCGGCCGACCACAACCATCCCTATGGCCATGAAAAGGCAGAATATTTCGTCGCCCTGTTCGAGGCGCTGCTGATCGGCGCGGCGGCGGTTTCGATCGCCCAGCAGGCGATACATTCCCTCTCCACCGCCACCGCGCTGGACATTCCGATCGAGGCCTATGCCGCCAATGTCGCGGCCGGCATCCTCAACGGGCTCTGGTGCTGGTTCCTGATCGCGCGCGGACGGGCGTTACGCTCGGCGGCGCTGCAATCGGATGGCTGGCACCTGTTCTCGGACGTGGTTTCCTCCGCCGGCGTGCTCGTCGGCGTGGTGCTCGCGCAGATGACCGGCCTTGCCTGGCTCGATCCGGGGCTGGCGCTGCTGGTCGCGGTCAACATCCTGTGGTCGGGCTGGCGGCTGCTGCGCCTTTCGGTGGCCGGGCTGATGGACATGGCCCCGGACGCCGCGACCCAGGCGGCCATCGCCGACGCCATCGAGCGCTCGGGAGGCGGGGCGATGCAGGCGCACGACATCCGGGCGCGCATTTCGGGCGCGGTGACCTTCATCGAGTTTCACCTCGTCGTCGACGGGACGATGAGCGTGGCGCGCTCGCACCGGATCTGCGACCGGATCGAGGAAAGCCTGCGCGTATCGGTGCCCGGATCGCGGATAACCATCCATGTCGAGCCGGAGCACAAGGCGCATTCCGACGGGGGCATCGACCTGCCGTCGGCCGGCGGCGCGGGCCGCTAGATTCTCGCAGGATTCTCGCAGGCGCTACCGGTCGGCTTGTAAGGAAGCGAGCGAGCCCGGTATGATTGAGCGGAAGGGCCGGGCGGTTGCGCCGGCCTCAAGCGCTGTGGCGGGAGAAAAACACTGGAAACCGATTGGTGGTGGTGGTTTGCAAAGCTTCGTCGGCGCTTGTTCTTCCGGGCGGGCCTGATCTCGCTGCTGTCGGTGTTCAGCGCCGTGGTGGCCCTTGCCGTCAAGGAGTTCATCCCGAACGACATCGCGTTCAAGCTCGGCGCCGACGCGGTCGACAGCGTGCTGACGATCATGGCCAGCAGCATGCTTGCGGTGACGACATTCTCGCTTTCCACCATCGTCGCGGCGCATGCCTCCGTCGCCTCCACCGCGACGCCGCGCGCCACGGAACTGCTGCTCGCCGACACGACGGCGCAGACCATGCTTTCGACCTTCATCGGCGCCTTCATCTACAGCCTTGTCGGGATCATCCTGCTGAAGACCGGCGTCTACGGAGCCTCTGGCCGGCTGGTGCTGTTCGTCGTCACCATCTTCGTGGTGACGCTGCTGGTGGTTTCGCTGCTGCGCTGGATCGATTTCCTGCTGCAATTCGGCCGGCTGGGCGAGACCATCTCGCGCGTGGAGACGGCGACCCGCGCCGCGATGGAGCCGCGCCGCGAGGCGCCGGCGCTGGGAGCCGTCATGCTCGACCCCGACACCCCCCTCCCGGAGGGCGGGGTCGCGATCGAGGCGCGGCTTTGGGGCTATGTCCAGCACATCGACCTTGCCGGCCTGCAGGAATGCGCGGAGGCGAACGAGGTCGATTTCTACCTGACCGCGTGGCCCGGCGCGCGGGTTCATCGCGGCAGGCCGCTGGCCGTCGCCGTCGGGGGCGAGGTGCCCGAGGAGGCGCGCGAGGCGCTTGAGACGGCGGTGCGCGCGGCGTTTTCCCTGGGAGCCGATCGCAGCTTCGATCAGGATCCATGTTTCGGCGTCATCGTGATGTCCGAGATCGCGTGCCGTGCGCTTTCGCCGGCGGTCAACGACGCGGGCACGGCCATCGCGATCATTCCGCGCGTCGCCGACGTGATCGCCATCTGGTCGGGCCATGCGGGGCAGGGGGAGGTGCGATATCCCAGGATTCACCTGCCGGCGGTTTCGATCGCCGAATTGTTCGACGCCTTCTTCCTGCCGGTCTCGCGCGACGGCGCGGGCAATGCCGAGATGCAGATCCGCATGCAAAAGGCGCTGTTGGCGCTCGCGGAAATCGGCAGGCTGGACGGAGACTTCCGCTTCGTCAGCGAGGCGTTGCGCCATTCCGCCCTGGCGCTGGAGCGGGCGCAGGCCAAGATCGATTTCCCCCACGACCTGGAGCGCGTGCGCAGGGCGGCGGAAAAGGTGCGCGCCGCGGTCGGCGAAGCTGCTCCTGCGTGAGTTGCGGGCGGGGCTTGCGCACGCAACGCAGTGCGGCTAAGAGAATCGCCATGATCGACGCACACAACATGAATTGGTGGTGGCAGGTACGCTAAGGCGGCCGAGCGACCATCCGTGCGCGTATGGAAGACAAGCCGCCTGGGAAGTGCCCGGCGGCTTTTTTGTTGGCTGGCGGGCGTGAACCGGGCTCACACACACCAACAGGACTGGCAGCGACAATGACCTCCGAACCGATCGAATACCAGACCCGCGGCGGCATTACCGTATCGCGGAGCAGCACGCCCGAGGAATATTCGACCGCGATCTCGCGCATGCTCGACCGGGTCGATACGCGGCGCGGGGCGGTGTTTTCGTCCAACTACGAATATCCCGGCCGATATACCCGCTGGGATACGGCCATTGTCGATCCGCCGCTGGGCATCGAGGCCAATGGCCGCGAAGTGACGATCAAGGCGTATAACAGCCGGGGCGAAGTGCTCCTGGCGGCGATCGAGGCGCATCTTGACGGGCATGCGCATGTGGCTTCCGCCTCGCGCCAGCCAACGAGCCTTGGCATCGTCGTGCGGGAAGGAGGCAAGGTCGAAACCGAGGAAAACCGCTCGCGCGCGCCGACCGTCTTTTCCATCGTGCGCTCGATCGTCGATCTCTTCTTCTCCGAGTCCGACCCCAATCTCGGCCTCTACGGCGCCTTCGGCTACGACCTCGCATTCCAGTTCGACGCGATCGAAAAGCATCTGGAGCGCCCGGCGGACCAGCGCGATCTGGTGCTGTACCTGCCGGACGAGATCCTCGTGGTCGATCACCACCAGGCGATCGCCTGGCTCGACCATTACGATTATGCGTTCGCCGGCCGCTCGACCGCCGGCCTGCCGCGCGGGACGGACGACCAGCCATTCGCGGCGGCCGATTACGATCCGCCGCGCGGCGACCACCATCCGGGCGAATATGCCCGGGTCGTGGAACTCGCCAAGGAGAAATTCAAGCGCGGCGATCTGTTCGAGGTAGTGCCCGGGCAGACCTTCTACGAGCGCTGCACGACCAGCCCGTCGGCGATTTCGCGGGTGCTCAAGGAAATCAACCCCTCGCCCTATTCCTTCTTCATCAATCTGGGCGGCAACGAGTTCCTGGTCGGCGCCTCGCCCGAGATGTTCGTGCGCGTGACCGGGCGGCGGATCGAGACCTGCCCGATCTCGGGTACGATCAAGCGGGGGCGCGACGCGATCGAGGATCACGAGCAGATTCTCAAGCTGCTGAACTCCAAGAAGGACGAATCGGAGCTGACGATGTGCTCCGACGTCGATCGCAACGACAAGAGCCGGGTCTGCGAGCCGGGCAGCGTGCGGGTGATCGGCCGGCGCCAGATCGAGATGTATTCGCGCCTCATTCATACGGTCGACCATATCGAGGGGCGCCTGCGCCCGGACATGGACGCCTTTGACGGCTTCCTCAGCCACGCCTGGGCGGTGACGGTGACCGGCGCGCCCAAGCTGTGGGCCATGCGCTATGTCGAGGAAGTGGAGCGCAGCCCGCGCGCCTGGTATGGCGGGGCGATCGGCATGGTCAAGTTCGACGGCGACATGAACACCGGCCTGACGCTGCGCACGATCCATGTGCGCGACGGGATCGCGTCGGTGCGGGCCGGGGCGACGCTGCTGTTCGATTCCGTGCCGGAGGACGAGGAGGCCGAGACCGAACTGAAGGCCTCGGCGATGCTGGCCGCGATCCGCGAGGCCAAGAAAGCCAATGACGGGTCCAAGGCGCGCGAGACGGCCAAGGTCGGTATCGGCG
>JAUIBM010000191.1 GCA_030428345.1 Alphaproteobacteria bacterium
CGATGTCGAAATCGGCAGCCGAGAGCGCCCTTGCGGCCTGCTCGACCAGCACCGCCGCCAGATTGACGCCGAGGCTCATATTGCCGCTTCGCACGATGACGGCATGGCGCGCCGCCGCCTCGATCCGGTCGAGATCGGCCTCGCTCATGCCGGTCGTGCCGATCACATGCACAATGCGCGCCTGCGCCGCCAGCCCGGCGAATTCGATGCTCGCGGCAGGAGCGGTGAAATCCAGCACGCCCTCGGCCGCGGCGAAGACCGGCAGGGGATCGTCGGTGACGAGGATCCCGGTTTCGCCGACGCCGGCCAGCACGCCGGCATCCTTGCCCAGCGCATGCGAGCCGCTGCGTTCGATCGCCCCGGCAAGCACAGCGCCGGGCGTAGCGTGGATCGTGCGGATCAATTCCTGGCCCATGCGCCCGGCCGCGCCGGTCACGACCAGCTTCATGTCAGCCATTGCTTGCCGCCTCATACAGTTCCGGGGATGCGCCGATCTCGTGCAGCCGCGAGTACAGCCCCTCATTCTTGTTGATCAGCGTAGCATGGCTGCCCTGCTCGACCACCCGGCCGCGATCGATCACCACGATCCTGTCGGCGTTGCGGATGGTGGAGAGGCGATGCGCGACGACGACCGTTGTGCGCCCCTGCATCAGGCGGTCGAGCGCCTGCTGGACCAGCTTCTCCGATTCATTGTCCAGCGCCGAGGTTGCCTCGTCGAGCAGAAGGATCGGTGCGTCGCGCAGGATGGCGCGGGCGATCGACAGCCGCTGGCGCTGGCCGCCGGAGAAATTGACGCCCGCCTCCCCGACCTCGGTTTCGTAGCCGGCCGGCAGTTCCATGATGAAGTCATGCGCCTGGGCGAGGGCCGCGGCCGCCTCGATTTCCGCCTGCGTCGCTTCGGGGCGCGCGTAGCGGATGTTCTCGGCCACCGTGCCCTCGAACAGGATCGGTTGCTGCGAGACATAGGATATGCGCGAGCGCAGCGACGCGATCTTCACGTCGGCGATGTTCTGGTCGTCGACGCAGATCTCGCCCGAATGCAGATCGTAGAAGCGCTGGATCAGGTTGATGATGGTCGACTTGCCGCCGCCAGACGGCCCGACGAGCGCGGTCGTCTTTCCTGCCTCGGCCAGGAAGGAGACATCGTCCAGCACCATCTCGCCATTGGCGCGCGCGCCGTAGCTGAAGCACACATTCTTGAACTCGATCTGCGCGGCCCCGACTTCCAGCGGGCGCGCATCCGGCTTGTCGGCCTGGCGCGGCGGAGTGTCGAGCAGTTCGTACAGCATGCGCGCATTGACCAGCGCCTTCTCGAACTGGATGCGGAAGGAGGCCAGCCGGCGGGCCGGCTCATAGGCCAGCATCGCGGCGACGAGGAAGGAAAGCAGCGCGCCCTGGTCGGCGCCATAGGCAATGACCCGCGACCCGCCGAACGCCACCGCGCCGGCAATGGCGAGCCCGCCCAGCGTCTCGGTCAGCGGCCGCGTGCGCGCGGTCACCAGGGCGATGCGGTTGGACTGCTTCTCGGACATGCCCACCAGCATATGCACCTTGTCCTGCATCTGCTTTTCCATGGTGAACGCCTTGATGATCGATATGCCCTGCGCGCTTTCGACCAGCGCCGAGCTGACCCGCGCATTCAGGTTCACCTCGCGCCGCGACAATTGCTTCATGCGCTTGACATAGCGCGACAGCACATAGCCGGCGACCGGGAGCACGATGATCGAACACAGCGTCATCACCGGGTCCTGAATGATCATCACCGCGATGAGGCCAATCAGGGTCAGGATGTCGCGCGCGACGACCGTGATCACCAGATTGAGCATGTTGCGGATGCCACCGATATTCTGCCCGATCTGGCCGACCAGGAAGGCGGAGCGGGTATCGGTGTAGAAACTGACGCCCAGCTTGAGCATGTGGTCGTAGACCCGCTTCTGATAGCGGGCGATGATGTTGTTGCCGATCCGGTTCAGCAGCACGTCCTGCCCGAAGCCGGCAAATCCCTTGATCGCGAACACCGCCAGGATGACGCCGGCGACATACCAGGCTTCCTGCAGGTTGCGCTGGTCGAAGACCTTGTTGACGACATCCTTGATGATATAGGCGCTGAACGCGGTCGTGGCTGCGACCAGCACCATGCAGGCGATGGCCATGATATATTGCTTGCGGTAGACGCCGAGATTTTCGCGCACGATGCGTCGCATCACGCTTTTCGATTGCGGGTCTGCGGCGGCTTTTGCGAGTGCTTCGAGCGACACTGAAACTTCCTGTTCCTGCCGGATTGCTCCCGAGTTGGGGCGATGCGGCTCTGGTTCCTGGTGCGGGCTCCCCCCGGCGCACGCTCTTGCGGCGTCGCCAGATTGGCGCTCTCTTAGCGCGAAGGGCCGGCTTTGCAAAGTCTTGCCGCGAAACGGCCTATTGCCCGCCGTCCTCGCCGGCAAAGCTGCGGGTCGCACCCTCCAGGCTGAATCGCTCCGGATGCCGGACCCAGGCGACCAGTCCCTCCAGCGCGGCGGTCGGGTGGGTCATGACATTGACCGGAATGGATTGCAGGATGGCCTCGTGCGGCGCCTTGTCCTCGAACACGGCGCGGAACTGTCCCGCATCGATCATCGGCAGCAATTTCTGCAGGATGCCGCCCGCCACGTAGATTCCGCCGCGCGCCAGCGTGAGCAGCGCCATGTCGCCGGCGACGCGGGCGAACAGGGTCACGAACAGCATGACGGCCTCGCGGGCCTGCGGGTCGGCCGTTTCCATCGCCAGCCTGGAAATCTCGGCGGCGTTATTGGTGGCGGGGGGGTGTCCATCTGTCGCGCAGATGGCGCCGTAGAGATTTTCAAGGCCGCGGCCCGACAGCGCCAGTTCGGCGCTCATGCGTCCCTTTTCCTTGGCCAGATGCGGCCAGACCGCCATCTCGCGCGCCGTGCGCGGCCCCAGATCGATATGCCCGCCTTCTCCCGGAATCACCGCCCATTTGCCACCGACATTGACGATATTGGCGATGCCGAGCCCGGTGCCGGGGCCGACGGCCACCTTGGGGTGGTTTTCGAGGATCGGCCCGCCGCCCAGCGGCGCAAGGTGTTCGGGGCCGAGCGCGAGGGTGGCCAGGCCCTGCGCGGCGAAGTCGTTCATCAGCAGGACCTGCTTCAGCGAGAACTCCGCCAGCATGCGGCGCGGGTCGATCGTCCACGGTGCATTGGTCAGGCGGAAAACGTCGCCGACCAGCGGCGTCGCGATCGCCAGCAGCGTCGTCGCCGGGCGCGCCTGCGTATGGGCGAGCACGCTCTGGTGGATCGCCTCGTCTATCCCCGAGAATTTTGACAGGCGGACCGGCTCGAACCGGTCGACATGCCCCTCGGCCTGCCGCACCATTGCGAAACGCGCATTGGTGCCGCCGATGTCGCCGATCAGCACCGGAAAGTCGAACTTCACGAAAGGACCCCTTCTCCGGCTTCGCGATCGCGCGCCAGTTCGCGTTCCACCAGTCCCGAATCCAGCACCAGCGCGGCGGTGGAAGCGTTGAGCGCGAGCGGAATGTCGTAGACGGAGGCGAGCCGCATCAGCGCCTTGACGTCGACATCGTGCGGCATCGGCGTCAACGGGTCGACAAAGAAGATGACGGCCCAGATGCGCCCCTCGGCGATCCGCGCCCCGATCTGCTGGTCCCCGCCCAGCGGCCCGCTCTTTACCCGCTCGATGCGCAAGTCCGGACAGGCCTGCTCGATCCGCCCGCCGGTCGTGCCGGTGCACACGATCGCGGCATCGGCCAGCATTCGCGCGCGCGCCTCCACGAAGGCGACGAGCTCGTCCTTGCGGGCGTCATGTGCGATCAGGGCGAGTTGGCGCATGCGCTCCCTTTGATTCTTGCGGTCTGCGGTGTTCCGGCGGCCGAAGCGGGATGACGGCGCCTCGCCGGCGGAAAGGCCCGCCGCTACCTTGATAGCCGTGGCGCTGCGGTTTTTCAAACAGTTGCCGCGCGGCGCCCGCGATTGCCCGCGCCGCCGGTCACGACATTGCGTAAACGCCGGTTGCCGCTGCGGGTTGCGGAAACGCCCGAAATGGCGCTAACTCTAACGTTGACACGGGCAAGACGATCCCGTTGGTCGGTCGAACCGACAGACCGCAAGTCAGACCATCAAGCAGGGAACACCACAGGGAACCGACATGAAGCGATTGATCCTTGGCATCGTAGCCGCCGCCGCGACCGGGTTCGCGGCCCACGCTGCGGACATCAAGCCCGCCGTCATCTACGATATGGGCGGCAAGAACGACAAGTCCTTCAACGAGGCGGCCTATATGGGCGCCGAGAAGTTCAAGAAGGACACCGGAATCGACTACCGCGAATTCGAGATCCAGAACGACGCCCAGCGCGAGCAGGCGATGCGCCGCTTCGCCCAGGACGGCAACAGCCCGATCGTCGCCATCGGCTTCTCGCAGGCCGCAGCGCTCGAGAAGGTCGCCAAGGAATTTCCGGATACCAAATTCGGCATCGTCGACATGGTTGTGGATCTGCCGAATGTGCGCTCCATCGTGTTCAACGAGCATGAAGGCTCCTATCTGGTCGGCGTCATGGCGGCGCTTGCCTCCAAGACCGGCAAGGTCGGGTTCATCGGCGGCATGGACATTCCGCTGATTCGCAAATTCGCCTGCGGCTACAAGGGCGGCGTCATGGCCACCAAGCCGGATGCGGAAGTCTTCGAGAACATGACCGGCACCACGCCGGAAGCCTGGAACGATCCGGTCAAGGGCGGTGAACTTGCGAAGTCGCAGTTCGATCGCGGCGCGGACGTCGTCTATCACGCGGCCGGCGGCACCGGCGTCGGCGTTCTGCAGGCGGCGGCGGATGCGGGCAAGCTCGGCATCGGCGTCGACTCCAACCAGAACGGCATGCAGCCGGGCCATGTCCTGACCTCCATGCTCAAGCGCGTCGACGTCGCCGTCTACAACGCCTTCATGGACGCCAAGAACGACGAATGGACCAATGGCGTCAACGTTCTGGGCCTCGCCCAGGATGGCGTTGGCTATGCGATGGACGACAACAACGCGCCGCTGGTCTCCGACGACATGAAGGCGGCCGTGGAAAAGGCCAAGGCCGACATCGTCTCCGGCGCTGTGAAAGTGCACGACTATATGTCGGACGAGAAGTGCCCCTACTGATCGGCATATCCTGATCCGCAAATCGGGCCGCGCTTCGTGCGCGGCCTTTTTTGTTGGCGTCAGGCCTGGTCCGCGACCGCCGTCACGGCATCGCCGAGCGCGACCGGGCCTTCTTCGAGCACCTGCGCCGTGATGCCGCCATGGCCGCGCATGGCGTTGTAGCCGCCCGGCCCGAGCAGTTCCTCCATGCGCGAACACGGCGCGCAGACATCCACGCCCTTCAGGACAGCGCCTCCCAGGCGGAAGACGCGTCCTCGCAGCGCGGAAAGATTGATGCCGCCGACGGCCAGATTGCGCCTCAGCAGCGCCGGATCGACCGTATCCCGCCCGGAAAGCGCCGCTATCGCCGGCAGGTGCTCGGCCTGGATCAGCGTCACGGCGCGCGGACCGGGCCTGGCGCGGTGATCGCCTGCGAGCCCGCCGGCCGTCACCACGACGCTGGCAAGCGCGATCACCGGCTCGCGTCGCGCCGGACGCACGCCGATGAAGGTCACCCGTCCAGCCCTGGGGAAGCGGCTCATCAGATCGGCGATCAGTTCCATCGGTTCTTTCTTTCCAGTGCGCCGGAATCGGGTGTCGCTTCGCGGGCGATTGCGCCAGGATGCCGCGATGACCGATAATGCCGCGATGCGCGAGTCGAACACAGATGAGGCCGGAAGATTTTTCTGGCGCATGCCGAGCCCGGTCGGTCCGCTATTGCTGGTCGGCGGCGATGATTGCCTGCGCGAGATCAGTTTCCCGACCGGCCGCGGCGCGCGCCAGCCAAGGCCCGGATGGATCGAGAACGAAGCCGCGTTCAGCGAGACCATTCGCCAGATCGACGCCTATTTCGCCGGGGAGTTGACCCGGTTCGACCTGCCGCTCGCGCCGAAGGGTGACGCATTCCAGCAGGCTGTGTGGGCGCAATTGCTGCGCATTCCCTATGGCGAGACGGCGACTTATGGGGAGGTCGCGGTGGCGATCGGCCAGATACGTGCAGATCGCTGCCGATTCGGTCAGCACTAGGTCGCCGTCGACCAGCACCGGCAGCTTGCGCAGGGGATTCAGCGCGCGGATCTCGTTGTCGCGCGGCGCGTGAATGCGCAGGTCGTAGTCGAGGCCAAGTTCTTCCAGGGTCCATAC
>JAUIBM010000192.1 GCA_030428345.1 Alphaproteobacteria bacterium
GAAGAAACGTTCGATGACCATGGTGGAACTGAGCCGCTATCTGATGTGCAACGCGTCGAACGCTAACTCGGTCGTCGGCCGGCTCGTCCGCGATGGTCTCGTCAAGCGCGAATCCAACCCGCTCGACGGTCGCAGCACCCAGGTCAAGCTCACGCCGAAGGGCTTGAAGATCGCCCAGGAAGTGGTCGAACCGCATCGCCGCTTTCTGATCGATCTGATGTCGTTCATGGATTCCAAGGAAATGCAGCAGTTCACCGTTTCGATCGAAGACATGATTTCCCGCGCCGGCGATCTTTCCTCGGAGGCCCGCATCGCAGCCTCGGCGCCCAAATCCGCCGCGGACAAGAAAGTCCGCAAACCGGCGCGCGCCTCAAGGAAACTGCAGGCCAGTTCGTAACGCGCTCGCGCGGCCCGGCTCAGGCACAGCCTGCCGCGCAGGC
Source organism: Alphaproteobacteria bacterium (assembly GCA_030428345.1). GTDB lineage: Bacteria > Pseudomonadota > Alphaproteobacteria > Rhizobiales > Rhizobiaceae > BOKV01. Next base: position 441 of record JAUIBM010000192.1, read on the forward strand.
GGCACTCAGCTTCCGCACGCTCGAAATCAAGGCCGCTCCCGCGATTGCGGCACATCGAAAGAACCTCCGCAACTACTACACATGTGAAATATCATCTACTCCATATGTGAAGCACTAGCAATAGGCTGCACCTGACGCCGCGCCGGCTCGCATTGGCAGGGCGCGCGGAATGAATGGAGCGCGAGGACCCAGGAAGGGAATTGGGAGAACAGGCGAAGGCTATTGGGCGGATTGGCGGGCCGCCAGGCCGCTCTCGATCGTCTGGCGCGAGCGGATCAGCGTTCGCTCGATCTCCCCGCGATCCACCACCCCCTCAACGGCGCGGCGCAGGATGATGGTCATGCTGCCCAGAGGCATGCCCGACGGCGCCAGCAGCACGGTCGCGACCGCGATGTTGTCAGGCATCACCTCGCCTTCCGTCCACAGAACCGGGTTGGCGCCGAAACCGCGCACATTGGCCCGGAACTGCTGCCAGTCTTCCCCCAGGCCGGCCGCCCGGATTTCTTCCTTGCTGCCGTCGAAGATCTTCCTGAGATTGCGCCAGGGCAGCGCCGCAAGGATCACCTTGCCCGTGCAACCCCGAAACAACGGCACGACTTGGCCGCGTTCGTAACCAATGCTCAGCCGGCTGTCCCCGTCGACGTGTCCGAGGCCCAGGATGGCGTTGCCATAGAGCCTGGTGAGCGTGACCGTCAGGCCGGTTTCGGTGGAAAGGCGCGCCATCTCCTCGCCCGCGGCGGCGAGCAGCACATTGGTGGTGCGGGCGATCCTGTCCAACATGCTGATGCGCCCGCCGAGCACGAACCGGTCATCGAGAACCTGCTCGATGAACCCATACTGGCGCAGCTTTTGCAGGTCGCGATAGGTCGTGCTGAGGGTCGCGCCCAGCCGCTCTGCGATCTGTTCGGCAGAAAGCGCGGATTCCGTTTCGCTGAACAGAATCATCAGCTTGAGCATGCGAGACTGCGTGGCCATGCCCGGACGGATTATATCAAGCCGCCCCAGCCGGCAAGCGGCCTGGCTCGCGCAGCCCCACTCGGGCGGCGGGGCAGGCGCCGGCCCGATGTTGCAATTCATTCATATATGCAGTAATTATCCAACTGCTTCATATGTGCTGTAGTTCGACAGCGGTCATGCTCGGGAGGGGTATCATGGAGTATTACGGATTTACGTTGCTGCCGGAGCACAAGGATCAATCGCATGCCGGGCTCTATGCCGACTACCTGGATACGGTCGCCATGGCCGAGCAGGTGAACTTCGACGGCTGGTTCTTCGCCGAGCACCACGGCAATCCCGATTTTTCGCTGCTTCCCTCGCCCAACCTGATGATCGCAGCGCTCAGCCAGCGCACGAAAAGGCTTAAGCTCGGCAACCTCGTCAACCTCATTCCGTTCCATCATCCCTATCGGCTGGCCGAGGAAATCCGGATGCTCGACGCCCTCACGGGCGGGCGTCTCGTCGTGGGCTTCGGGCGGGGTCAGGTCCGCACCGAGCAGGCGGCCTTCGGCACGGACAGAAGCGCAACCGTCGACATGTTCGACGCCGGCTTCGACATCATTCGCCGTCTGCTCGCCGGGGAGAGGGTCGACTACGACACGCCGTGGTGGAAGGGCAGCCAGGCCTTCGCAATCCCGGAAGCGACCCAGAAGCCCTATCCGGCATTCTGGCTCAGCGCCGCGAGCGACTCCTCCATGGAGAAGGCCGCGCGCCTGGGCATGAACTGCGCCACGGCGCTGCTGACCCGAAAGGTCTCCGATTCGCACATGGCCGAATACAAGCGCCAGTGGGATCGCCACAATCCGGACCGAAAGGGAGAAGGGAAGTTCTCGATCACCGCGGACGTCGCGATCGGCGACAGCTTCGACGAAGCGCACGAGCAGATCGCGCACCAGTTCGAGAAGCGCAAGGATCATTTCTCGCGTTCGATTACAGATCGCCCCGGCGACAATGACGAGACCTACAGCACGCATCGGCCCAATTACGAAGCCTTCTCAAAGGCCTCAATCGAGGACCTGCTCGAAAACCACCAGCTTATCGCCGGGACGCTCGACCAGTGCATCGAGCAGGTCGGCGCCATTCGCGAGCGGGGAATTGATGTGATCAACCTGACCTTCAGCGGCAAGGATGCGGCATTCACGCGGCGGTCGATGGAACTCTTCGGTTCGCGGGTCATCCCGGCGGTCGAGGGCCGAAAGGCGGAAACACCGCTCGCCGCCGCCAAGTGAGACGACGCCTGTGAACGGCACCGCCGCTGATGGAAACATCAGGCCCGATTGTCGCAGGAACCCCGGATAAGCGAGATGCTGGACAAGTCAAAACTCCGCGCCCTCAGGGACAGGGCGCAACGCGACGTCGATGCCGGCCTGCAGCATGGCGGCGTCGAAGGATGTTCGCTGGCAATCGGCTATCAGGGCGAAATCGTGTTCGCCGAGGCATTCGGCGCCGCCAGGGTCGACACGCCTTTCGTGATCATGTCCCCGACAAAAACCGTCATGGAGGCCGCGATGTGGGTCCTTTATGGCGGTGGAAAGATCTCGCCGGGCGACAGGGCCGCCGAATTCGTTCCCGAATTCGGCGGCAACGGCAAGGACGCGATCACGCTCGAAATGCTGCAAACCCACACCGCCGCCCTTGCAAGCCAGCAGATCTTCAACCCCGACCATGAAAGCAGGGAGAAGCGCCTCGCCGCATTCGCCCGGTGGAAGCCCGACGGCGAGCCAGGGAGCTACTACGAATACAATATCGGGAGCGGGAACTGGGTTCTTGCCGAAATCATCGAGCGCATTTCCGGCACGGACTATCGCGACTTCCTGAAGCGGGAGGTCCTGGCGCCGCTCGGCCTTGCCGACATCACCATGCTGAGCCTGGGTGCGCCGGAAGAAGATCAGAAACGCACGCTGAAACCGGTGAACTGCATTCAGGGATGGGTGCCCGATCCCTCCAGGCGTCCACCCACTGTACTGGAATACGACACCGAGCACGGTCTTTCGGTCGGCGTTCCAGGGTCCGGCGCCGTGGGCACCCCGTCCGGCCTCGCCCTGCTCTACCAGGCCTATTTGCACAATCCGAAGGGGCTCTGGAACGAGGGAGTGCTCAAGGACGCTCGATCGCGGGTGCGCGTGCGGATGACCGATCCGCTCGGCAGGCCGGTGACCCGAACGCTCTCGTTTCACCTCGCGGGAGACCCGGACGAGCGGTATTCGGAACGCACCTTCTTTGGAGCCCTCGTCTCTCCCGCGGCCTTCGGCCATCAGGGACAGGGCGGGCAGATCGTGTGGGCCGACCCGGCCACTGGCTTGTCGTTCAGCTACCTGACCAACACCTTCGTCTTTCCGCCCGGAGGATGTTTCCATCCACGGGCGCGGGAGTTGTCGACGATCGCCGCCCAGGTTCTGGGCTCGTAGACCGGTCGCCAGCCGGGGGCGATTCGCGCAGGGACAACACAATTTTCGGTCGCGGCGGAATGCGCCGATCTTTCGAAAGGACCGTCAGTGAACGCGATGTGCACGCCTTACGACATTCCCGCAGCCGAGATGCGCGAATGCCTTGGCAGCTATTGCTCCGGGCTGACCATCATCAGCGGAAAGAACGCCGCGGGCGAACTCGTCGGCATGACCTGCCAGAGCTTCCATTCACTGTCGCTCGATCCGCCGCTGGTCTCCTATTTCGCCGGAAAGACATCGGAAAGCTACAGCGTGCTGCGCACACTCGATCGCTTCTGCATCAATGTCCTGTCTTCCGATCAGGAGCACCTTGCATTGCGGTTCAGCCAGAAGGCCGTCGACAGGTGGAGCGGCACTTCGTGGAGCGAGGACTGCTTCGGTCAGCCGTTCCTGGAGGGAAGCATCCTCAACATTTCCTGCAGCGCGCATCGCGAATACGATGGCGGCGATCACTTCATCAATGTCAGCAGGGTCGCCCAACTCCGCCACGACCGCACAAAGCAGCCGCTTCTTTATTTCCGGTCGTCATTCACCTATCTGCACGCCAATGAAGGCGCCTGAGCGCGTTCGCATGACGCGTTTCGCGCACGCGGTGAAGGGTCTCGCATTCCCCGGCAGGTTCTTCTCCGGCTCAGCCGGCGGCTTTCTTGATGCCATCCCACCACGGGCAATGCCCCGACATGACGTTGTAGTTCCCATCCAGGACCTGCACCGGCTCCCGCATGCCGGCTCTCGCCGCCCCGAGCCTAAGATCGCGCGCCATGGCGCGACCGCTCTCGTCGAGCCAGGTCCGGTCGTGGCCCCACAGGCTGGGGCCGTGGGAAAGCTCCTCCGGCCGCCAGGTGGCCGGATCGATCTCTCGGCCGCCCCAGCCATATTCGACCATGAATTTCGAGGGCGTCCAAGAGTAGAACGACGTCATGAAGTCATTGGTATGGCGGCCCAGCGTCGCGCCGATCATCTCCGGATCGATCTGCGCAAGGTCGTATCCTTGCCCTACATCGTCGAAGCTCATCAGCTCCATCATGAGATGATGGACCCCCCTGCGCCCGGTCTCGACGAAGGCCAGGCTGTGGTGACGCGGATTGACGTGGAAGAAATAGGCCTTGAACGGCTTCAATGCGTAGTCGCTGAGGCGAAATCCCAGAACATCGCGATAAAACGGCATGACGGCTTCGATGCGCTCGGCGGTAAGCACCAGATGCCCCATGCCCATCGGCCCCGTGCGAAAGCCCGAAATGGAACGGCCCGGACTGAAAGGGCTATCGGCGAGTTCGGCTCCCCAGAAAAGCTCCACCCGGTTTCCGAGCGGGTCATGGAAGCCAATGAGATCGGCGACGCGGCGTTGCGCCAACAGGGCGGCGTCTCCGCGTTCCACGGCGATGCCGTGTGCCTCCAGTTCCGCGCCGGCCTCATCGAGCGCGGCAGCGTCGGCAACCTCCCAGCCAAAGTAGCGGCAGCCGTCGCGGCCATCCTGCTCGACATGAATGCGCTGGCTTCTGTCGTCCATCCGGAACGCCAGCGTGCCGGCGGACCTGTCGACGAGCTGCAGGCCGAGCAGTCCAACTCCATAGTCGCGCCAGTCATCCGCATTCGACGTGCTGATGCCGACATATCCAAGCGACAGTAGCCGCATTTCGATACCCCTCGCGAAACCTCGTTGATTTCCATATTCGCACATATTAGGAATATTGTACAACACAACGATAAATGGCCTCGCAGGGCCCGACCAAATGAGGAAAAGCAAATGAAGCTGGGAAGTCTCAAGAGCGAGAGCCGTGACGGCCGTCTGACGATCGTCTCGAGCGATCTTTCTCGCTGCGCGGACGCCGCCGACATCGCACCCAGCCTGCGGCAGGCGCTGGAGTCCTGGAGCGCGAGCGTGCCGGCGCTGCGCGAGCGCGCGGCGCAACTGGAAAGCGGAGAATGGTCGGAAACGACACCTTTCGATCCGGCGAAATTCGCCTCCCCGCTGCCCCGCGCGTTCCAATGGGCCGACGGAAGCGCCTATCTCAGCCACATGCGCCTTGTCCGCAAGGCGCGCGGCGCCGAACTGCCGGCGGACGCGGAAACCAATCCGATGCTCTACCAGGGCGGTTCGGACATCTTCCTTGCTCCGACGGACGACATTCCGTTGCGCGACACGTCCTGGGGACTGGACTTCGAGGCCGAGATCGCGGTGATCACCGACGATGTGCCGCGCGGCACGACCGCCGCACAGGCCGGGAGCCACATCAAGCTGGTGATGCTGTGCAACGACATTTCCCTGCGCGAGGTCATGCGGACCGAACTGCTGAAAGGGTTCGGCTTTTTCCAGTCCAAGCCCGCCAGCGCGTTTTCGCCGGTCTGCGCGACACCCGATGAACTGGGCGCTGCCTGGGACGGGGGCAAG
>JAUIBM010000193.1 GCA_030428345.1 Alphaproteobacteria bacterium
GTTGATCGCGTCCGTGGAACTCGCTGCCAGCCGTCGCCTGATCGACGCGCTTCCATCCTGCCGACCGGTCATCGCGGTCACAGCCCTCGGCACGGTTTTTGGGAACCCCCTGATTGGCTTGATTATAGGTACGTTCGCCGAGGTCCTGCGAAAGCGCATCGTGTCACGCAAAAAGCGTTCGATGGATTAGCTTGATGGCCGCGCCCCCAACCTCGGCCGGCTTCTTGTCCTCGCTGATGAGCTGGCGGGCGTGTGCGATCTGCTCGGCCGACAGGGCAGGGGGGCGGCCGAACCGAACGCCCTTCGCCTTCGCCGCCGCGCGGCCGGCGCTCGTGCGCTCATGGATCAAGCTGCGCTCGAACTCGGCAACGCCGGCGAAGAAAGTCAGCACCATGCGCCCGGCCGGCGTCGTCGTGTCGGCCCACGGCTCGGCCAGCGAACGCAAGCCGGCCTCGGCGTGGCCGATCCGCTCAGCAATGTCGAGAAGATCGCGCGTCGATCGGGCGAGGCGATCAAGCCGCGTCACCGTCACCACGTTCCCGGGCTGCAAATGGTCCAGCATCTTCGCCAGCTCGCGGCGGCCGCGCTGCGCGCCGGATGCCTTTTCCTCGAACACGCGCTTGCAGCCGGCCGCTTTCAGCGCCGCGCGCTGCTGGTCGAGAGTCTGGCCGTCGGTCGAGACGCGGGCATATCCGATAAGCAAGGGCAGGGGCTTCCTCGTGGGCGACATGCCCGGAATCTACCTCGTGCAAACCGTCGCGGAAATCCCTATTATGCGACAAGAAAGCTGTCGCGGGTTTTGGAATTTTTGCGACAACGCAGCATCATCGAAATTGGTTGAACAATGAAGTCGCCTGAACTCCACATACTTGAGAGAATAGAAGCCCTCCGCGCCGAACTCGCACGTCCTGTTGTCGTGGCGCTTGACGGGGGAAGCGGCTCCGGTAAGTCAACGATTGCGGCAAGGTTGGCGAAGCTGACCGACATAGCCTTGGTTACGCTCGATGATTTCTATCAAACGCAGGTTCCCGAATCCGAGTGGCCTCACAAAACCGTGGCGGAGCGGTTGAATCGCGTTTTTGAGTGGGACCGCGTTCGCGAGGCAATAGAGCCTCTACGCAAGGGGGAACCTGCACAGTGGCGAGCTTTCGACTTCATGCAGGGACTAGGCCCGGATGGCACTTACAGCCTCAAGAACGAATTTACCGAAGTCGCGCCAGCGCCCACGATTCTGCTCGAAGGAGCTTATTCCGCATCTCCGTTCCTTCGGGATTTGATCGACCTCGCCGTGATCGTGGATGTGCCGACCAAAGTGCGGCATGAACGGACTGCTGCGCGCGAACAGGGCGCGGAGGGCTTTTTAGCCGCGTGGCACGCTGTTTGGGACGATGTTGAAAGCTACTATTTCGAGCGCGTCTGCCCGCCAAGGTCTTTTGATCTGGTGATCCAGAATTAAATTCCTTCGCGCCCCTTATGTCGCGCAAATCCTGAAACCTGCACCACGTCCGCAGCGGCGCGGAATCCGGGCCGCGACGTGTCGCGAAAGTCAGTCGCACAAGTTTGACTTTCGCACCTGATTTTTGCGACAGATTTTTCCCTGCAAAATCAGCGCCGGCGATTTTGTCGCAAAAATCAGGAATTTCGCGACAAATTGATCGCGCCCCGGAAATTGATCGCGCCCCGGAATGCGAAGCCCCGCTGTCGGCCATTGTCTGAAGTTCCTCACGGGCAGGCGCTTGATACTTTACTAACTTGTCTGTAAAGTTTGGCTACTCTCACTGAATGGAGCTATCATGCCTGCCGCCCACTCGAACCGCTGGGTTCTTCTGGTGACCGTCGCCGCCGGTCTCCTGCTTATCGTTCTGGACAATTCGGTCCTCTACACGGCCCTGCCTACCCTGACGCGCGAGCTTGGCGCGACGGCAACGCAAGAGTTGTGGATCATCAACGCATACCCCCTCGTCATGGCCGGCCTGCTGCTCGGCACCGGGACGCTGGGTGACAGGATCGGTCACCGGCGCATGTTCCTCATCGGCCTCGTGCTGTTCGGTGTCGCGTCGATTGTGGCGGCCTATTCGCCTACAGCGGAAATCCTGATCGGGGCGCGGGCCTTTCTGGCGGTCGGCGCGGCGGCGATGATGCCCGCGACACTCGCCCTCATCCGCGTCACCTTCGAGGATGACCGGGAACGCAACATCGCCATTGCGATCTGGGGGTCGTTGTCGGTCGTCGGCGCTGCGCTCGGACCGATCATCGGCGGTTTTCTGCTCGGCCATTTCTGGTGGGGGTCGGTGTTCCTCATCAATGTGCCGGTAGTGGTCGCTGCCTTCATTTCGGCGCTGATCGTTGCGCCGAAGGTGGCCGGCGATGCGACCAAGCCTTGGGACGTGGTGTCGTCGTTTCAGGCATTGGTGGCGCTGTCGGCTTTTGTGATCGCGATCAAGGAATCTGCCCATGCCGGGCAGTCGTGGGCCGTCCCCGCTATTTCGCTGCTGGTTGCCATCCTCGCCGGAGCGCTGTTCGTCCGCCGGCAACTGCGCCTGCCGTTCCCGCTGCTCGACTTCTCGATCTTCCGCAATGCCGCGTTCACATCGGGCGTTCTAGCGGCCGCGTTCTCCCTGTTCGCCATCGGCGGTGTTCAGCTTGCTACGACGCAACGCTTCCAGCTCGTTGCGGGCTTCACGCCGCTGGAAGCCGGGATGCTGGTTTCGGCGGCGGCGCTCGGATCATTGCCGACTGCGCTGCTCGGTGGTGCATTCCTGCATCGTATTGGCCTACGTATCCTTATAGCTGGCGGGCTTGCGGCGGGATCGCTGGCGGTCCTGCTTGCGACATGGGGCATCACTCATGGCCTTGGCTGGCTGATCGCCGGTCTGGCGCTGACCGGTGCCGGCGTAGGTGCAACAATGTCGGTGGCATCAACGGCTATTGTGGGCAATGTGCCTGTGCATCGCGCCGGCATGGCGTCGTCGGTCGAGGAAGTGTCCTACGAGTTTGGCAGTCTGTTCGCTGTCACAATTCTCGGAAGTCTTTTGGCCTACCTCTATACGGTCAACGTCGTGTTCCCCGCCGGAACCTCGGAAGCGGCCCGCGACAGCATGGCGTCGGCGCTGGTCTTTGCCAACGAGGCGGGGGCCGATGGTGTTGTCGTGCGTCAAGCGGCAGGAATCGCATTCGACCACGCCTATACGGTCGTCATGTACGTGGCGGCGGGTGTTCTGGCCGTGGGTGCCCTGATCACCGGCATCCTGTTGCGGCGCTACGGTCCCGGCTCGCAATCGTCAGCCTATCCCACACAACACTAAGGAAGCCGACATGGCGAGAGCCAGCAAGCGCCTCGAAGTGCTTGAAGCCATTGTGAGCATCATCGAGCGTGACGGCCTCACCGCCGTCACCCTCGACGCCGTAGCGCTCGAAACCGGCATGACACGCGCCGGCCTTCTGTATCATTTACCGTCGCGCGAAGCCCTGATCCTCGCCACCCATGAGCATCTGACTCGCTCATGGGAACAGGAGCTGGAAGCGAGCGCCGGCAACACCTCGGACAGGGCGACAGACGCCGAACGACACGCCGCCTACATCAACACCTGCGCAAGAGCTGCCCGGCGGGTCGAACTGCTGCTCATGCTGGAAAGCTCCGACAATCGGCAGCTTGGCGATCTGTGGCAACAGGTCATCGACCGCTGGGCACCTCCTGCGCCGATTGGAAACGACGCTGCCGAGTTGGACAGGTTCATTTCGCGCCTTGCCGCCGATGGGCTGTGGATTCACGAGGCGCTGTCGTCGCGCCCGCTCCCCGAGCAACTGCGCAAGCGTATCGCGGCGCGCCTCGTCGCGATGGCCGCCGGACCTGTTGAGGCGGAAGAAAACCTCCCGAAATAACTGGTGTCCCCCCACAACCCTACTGCGCCGGTGCTGCCGGCGCTTTCACGGTGATGGTGCATTGCTGATCTGAACCGGCCGTGCGCGCGGCCTCGGCGCATTGCCCGATCGCCTCGGCATTGTCGCGCACGAGCTGCGAGGAATCGGCCACGCCGCGCCAGCTTCGGGGATCGGCCACCCGCATCATGGTGACGCCGGCGTTCCATCGGTCCTGACCTATGACGGTCGCCGCAACATGGGTGTCGGCCGAGAAGGGCAGGAAACGCGGCAACAGCAAAATCAGGAATATGCCGACGAACAGCCCGACAAGGCCGGCCATCCATATGCGGAAATCCTGACTTTTCCGGTCGTAGGCGCTTTTCGTATGAGCGGCGAGGTTCCGGCCGGCGCGCTCGAGGTCGGACGCCTGCCGCTCGAGCTGCTGCGCGGCGGTGCGTATCAGGGCCTCGCCGCTGCGCTCGAGGAGCGCCGCATAGTGTGTCGCACCCTGCCGGAGAATAGGCGATTGCTCTACGCCGTGCAGCCGCTCCGCAACATTGTCGAGCGCCTGCACGAGCTGGGCGAGCTGGGGCTTGTAGTCCTGCGCCGGCTCGATCTTTTCGAGCTGGTCGAAAGCCGCTTCCAGCCCGCGCCGCATCACGGTCATTTCCGCGCCGATCTGCGCGCCCTGCGTCTCGATCGTGCGCCGGAGCGCGTCGAACGCGGCGGCCGGGTCGCCGGCGTCCTCGTCCAGTGCTTCCGGCTCGATTCCTTCCCTGTCGTCGTCCAGCTCCGCCATATTCTCCGTGCCTACCTTCCCAAACCGATGCCCCGGCTAAGTTGCCGGCTGCGTGACATTTCCTCTTGCAGCTCGTGGGCGATGCTCTGCCCCCGGCGCTGCTGCTGCCCGATTCCGAGTTCCTGACGGCGATTGCGCAGGATGGAATCTACCTGCGGGTCACGCTCAAGGCTCTTGGTCATGCCGTTCATCTGGCTTTCGACCTTGGCGCGGGCATCGTCGTGCTGCCAGCCGCGAAGCTCCCGGCGCTGGCCCTGTAGCTCCTGCCAGCGTTCAACGAACCGCTCGGCCCTGATATTCGGGTCTTGCAGCGCCGCGTTTTCGCGCTTCATCCCGTCGATAACCTGCGCGACACGCTCCCGGCCGGAAAGCTCGGTCATGGCGCGCACCGTCGCCGGGTCGTTTTGCAACGTCGAGCGCAGCAAATCTTTCATGCCGCCCTGCACCTGGTCGAGCTGCCGGCCGGCATCGCCTATTTCCTGCCGCTGCATGTCGAGGACCGGCAAGCCCTCGCGCCGGTGCTGGTCGATCGACTGATAGGCCCGCGAATAGCGGTCAACGGCGGCCTCAAGCGGCGACTGCCCCCGCGCCCGCTCGGCCAGCCGGTCGGGCGCAGGCGCCTGCCGCAAGCTCCCTTCCCTTTCCGGCCGCTCTGTGCGCTCCTGTGAGGGGGCAGGACGCGCATTGAGCTTGAGGCCGGCGAACATACCGCGCCGCTGCTTCTCGGCCTGCTGCGGCCGTTTCTGGTCGATCTGCGGGCCGTCCGCGCCGGCGCGGTCTGGCTCGCGGCTCTCGGGCGCGGCGCGGCGGCCGAGTTTCAGGCCCTCGAACGGCCGTTGGCGCTGCTGTCGATCGCCGGCGAGATCCTCGCGCGGATCTGCACGAAGATCCTGCGCGAGATCCGCGCGAACTTTTTGCGAGGATCTCCGATCAAGGGCATGATCCCCGGCCGTCGACTCCCGTTCCGCACGTAGCCCGGTGCGCTCGGCCGGAATCTCGATCTCGCTGCGGACGCCCATTTGCTCCGCGATCCCGCGCCGCTCGGCAAAGTCGCGGGTATAGTCGAGCGTCGTTTCCTTCACGCCCGACCGCGACAGGCGGCGCTCTAGCTGGCTATAGGCCAGCTCGCCGGCGTCCTGAACCTTCCATGTGTTGCGGTGCGTCTGCGTCCCATCCGGCAAGGTGACGGGGGTGGAACCCTCATGCTGTAGGCCGATCTTCTCCCCGATCTCGGGCGCGGCCTCCTTCATGGCGCGCTCAAGATCGACGCCCCATAGGGTGCGCTGCTCGCCCTTGTCGTTTTCCAGCGTCACGAAATAGCTGTCGGACTTCTGCGGGTCATGCTCATAGGGCGCGGCCCCATGCTCGACCAGCCGGCCGGCATTGGTGAACTCGTCCTGTGCCGCGTAGAGCTGCACCCCGTCACGATGCCGGGTCATGGCGACATAGGTTATCTGTATGACAGCGATACATTGATCTCGCGGATCGGACCCAGCCACCCCAACTTCGACAGCTAAACGCGTAAACAATTGATATTGTTGAAGTGGGATACCCACTTTTGCCACAACATGGCCGTTTCAGTTGGGTGTTTTCAAGTT
>JAUIBM010000194.1 GCA_030428345.1 Alphaproteobacteria bacterium
CGCGCCCTTCAGCGCGCTCTCGGAGAACAGCACGCCGTTATTGGCGATGATGCCGACCGGAATGCCCATGACATGGGCGAAGCCGCAGACCAGCGTCGCGCCATAGCGCGCCTTGAACTCGTCGAACTGCGACCCGTCGACAAGTCGCGCGATGACCTCGCGGATATCATAGGGTTCGCGCAAGCTGGAAGGCACCACACCCAGCAGTTCCTCCGGGTCGTAATCCGGTTCGCTGATCGAAGCCAGTTGCACCGTGGACGGCTTTGCCGCGTTGAGATTGGCGACCGCCCGACGCGCCAATGCCAACGCGTGAATGTCGTTCTCGGCCAGATGGTCGGCCACGCCGGAAAGGCGGGTATGGACATCGCCGCCGCCGAGTTCTTCCGCACTGACCACCTCGCCGGTCGCGGCCTTCACCAGCGGCGGGCCGCCGAGGAAGATGGTGGCATTGCCCTTCACCATCACCGTCTCGTCGCTCATCGCCGGCACATAGGCGCCGCCCGCCGTGCAGGAGCCCATGACGACGGCGATCTGCGCGATGCCGCGCGCGCTCATATTGGCCTGATTGTAGAAGATGCGCCCGAAATGCTCCCGGTCGGGAAAGACCTCATCCTGCTGGGGCAGGTTGGCGCCGCCCGAATCGACCAGATAGACGCAGGGCAGGCGGTTCTCCGCGGCGATTTCCTGGGCGCGCAGATGCTTCTTGACCGTCATCGGATAATAGGTGCCACCCTTCACGGTGGCGTCGTTGCAGACGACCATCACCTCGCGGCCCGACACACGGCCAATGCCGGCGATAACGCCGGCGCATGGCGCGGCGCCGTCATACATGCCGTGTGCGGCGGTCTGGCCGATCTCCAGGAATGGCGTGGCCGGATCGAGCAGGCGGGCAATGCGCTCCCTCGGCGGCAGCTTGCCGCGCGAGACGTGGCGCTCGAGCGCCTTCGGCCCGCCACCTTGCACCGCGAGGGCGGCTGCTTCCTCTACGGCGCGCAGGGCGGCGAGATTGGCCTCCCGGTTACGGGCAAAGGCTTCGGAACGGGTGGTTATGGCGGAGGCGATGCGAGGCATTAGCGGATCAACTCTATCTTGACGCCGATTTCAAGTTCGGCCCATCGGCGTTCAGCGGTAAGGGCCGTGGCGCCGGCCCGGCGAGCCAGAGCCAGGCAGGCGCGGTCGCCGAGCGACAGACCCTGTCTGCTGGTCGCCGATCGCAGCGCGCCGGCCTCGATCGCGAGTTCGGTGTCGAAATCAACGGTCTTCACGCCATAGATTTCCACAGCCGCCACCGCATCGGCAATGTTCCAGCCATTTTCGCAGAGCTTCGTCACGATCTCGGCCAGGTTGACCGACGAAATCGCGGCGTCCGACAGACGATCCAGCACGACTTCGCCGCCCGGCTCCTGAAAGAGATTGGCGAGAATGGCCGAAGTGTCGACCACGATCATTACTCACCCCACATCGCGCGGCGACCCTTCAGAAACTCATCCACCACGCTCGCGCCCGGTTTCTTGAGTCGGGCGGCTTCAGCCTGAATGCGACGGATCGCATCGCGCCAATTGCGTACGCGCAATTCGCCATCCACGACATGCAAAACCAGTTCATCGCCCGGTTTGACGCCCATCGCCTCACGCATGGCGGCAGGGATGACGAAGCGGCCGCCCTCGCCCAGCCGCACACGTTCGCGGCGGCCGGTGCGCGTCGCGCCGGATTCAAAGGTCGGGTTGCCCGACTCTTCAAAACCGGATTTGGAAGGCATGCCAAAATCTCCCGATGTGCCAATCATCTGCATTCTGGCACATTGCCGGTATTCGGGCAATTGGCCATCATCTCGTTATCCAAGCCACCTGTCGCCCGATCACAATGCGCCGGTCTTCCGAGCCCCGGGCGCCATTTTTTCGCCACGACCACGGCCTATGCGGCGCGACCTTCCAACCGAAAAGGAATCGTACGGTGAAATCGCATTCGAGTTCGACCCATCAGGCGCCGACGCTCGAATTGCGTCCGTTTTCCCGTATTTCCGAAAGGTTGGTTTGTCATGGCGCGTTCCATGATCGAGCGCCGGCGCCAGGCCGAGCGCGAACGTATCGAGGCCTATGAAGCGACGCTTCGGCGCGTCGGCGCCCGAACGCGCGAAACCCCCGATTTCGCAAGAGCGATAGCCGAGGCCCGTAGGGGGCTCGCGGACGAGGCCGTGCGCCCCGGCCATCTGTGGCAACCGAAGATGAAAACCCGCGATCCGGCCAGGCTGCGCCTGGCGGCGGCACGCCACCTGTTTGCGACCTATCGCGTCCCGGCCCCTCTGGAGCGTGTGTGGATCGGAACCGATGGGCTCGATCCGGCCGAGATCGCCTTGCGCAAGCGCTGGTATGTCATCGTCGCGCGGGGCGGATCGCTCTATCGCGAGGCGGCGCGCGAATGGCTGACCCGCAAGGAGGTTCATGCCTTCCTGAACCCGCCTGGCGACCTCGGCTTCGAGGAAGCGTTCTGGCAGGCGATCACGCGGTCTTATACCGAGGATGCCGGTGTTGCGCTGCGCATCGCCCGGTCGAAGATCGCACGGACCCCGCGCGCGGAACTCGCCTTCTGGCGGGAAGTCGCCCGGTTCTTCGCCGTCAACCCGGTGCCGCTGACGCAGATCGACGATCTGTGCGATTTCCTCAGCGACCAGCATCGCCGGGACCGCGGCTGGAGCCTGAAGGGGCGCACGCTCGCCTCGCTGGAGCGGCTCTCGCTCGAATGGCACCGCGACATCGCGGCCATTGCCCGCATCGAGGCCGTGCGCCGCAGGCATGCCCATCCCGCCGCGCGCCAGCAGGGGGTCGAAGGCGGGCGCTGGAAGGGGGCCGCACTGGAGGACTGGACGTGGCGGCCTACCGCAAAGGAGCGCAGCCTCGGCAAGCACCATTATGCGGTGGTGCAGCTCACCAGCGCCGAGGAACTGGTCGCCGAAAGCCGGGCCATGCGCCATTGCGTGTGGACCTACGCGTCCAAATGCATCACCGGCAATGCGACGATCTGGTCCTTGCGCCGCATCGGAGCCGGTGGCCGTGAGCCGTTGCTGACGATCGAACTCGACCGTCAGCACCGTGCGGTGCAGGTGCGCGGCTTTGCCAACCGTGTGGCGCTGCCCGACGAGATGAAGGTGCTGGAGCGCTGGGCCAAGGCGCGCGGCATCACCCTGCCCTGACGTCTCGTGACGCCCGGCGACCGGCAAACGGCCGCCGGGCGGCATGCCTGTGACGCACGATGCGGGAATGAACCGTCGCACCAGTGCTCCTGAGCACGTTGGTGACTGTTCCAGGTTGTCAGTCGACGACAGCCAACTTGCCGTCCCGCCACTCGAAGACGTGCCGGCTCACCAGGTCGGGCTCCTCTTTGTCGAAGACGCCGTCCACATAATCGCGCGCCCTGCTCAACGCGCCCTCTTTCGCCTTGTTGAAGACGATGATGTCGTCGCGCCTCGGAACAGCGATCAACACGCCCGCGGGATATTTGGCTTCCACGATCTTCCGAAACTCCCCCGTAAGCAGCAGGCCGGTCACAAGCGAGGGATGATTTGTCAGAAAATAGATAGAAGCGACGTCGTTGTAATCTTCGACGCCAAGATCATCGAGAAGATGTCTCGTGTTGTCGATTGCTGAAGCTCTGACGGAATCGCCTCCTCCCAGTTCAGCAAGCTCCGTATACTCAATCGAGCCAAGCATTCCGTTGACCCGATGCTGATAAAGGACGATCGCATCGCCCAGAAATTCGTCATCGAAGAACACGCCGCTCTCTACCTGAGAATTTTCAAACCAGCTTCTAGGCCGCAAATTGGCGTATATCGCGGTCGCAACGGGGCGTTGCGGTACGAAAGTTGTGGAAACCAAAGTCACGAACTCATCGATGGACGCGTCAATTGCTTCAGCTTCGACATCCCTCAGGCGGTCGAACAGGTTGCCAACATAAATGTTGCAGGTGTCTCCGTCCCCGCCCGCCGGCTTCACGGCAATGAGGCCGAGGTCTTCGCCCAGCGGCGTCGCCGAGGCCACGCCGTCGAGCCGCCGCAATCGTTCAAGGACCTCGCTTCGGAGCGATAAGATGTCGGGATAGTGGTTCTTCAATGCCCGCGCCCCCTTTTCCTGCCGGCAGCAATTGCCGGAGCAAGCAGCCTGCTGCCATGGCCGGTCTGACCATCAACCTGTCACCCGCATCAGTTCCCGGCCGATCAGCATGCGCCGGATTTCCGAGGTGCCGGCGCCGATCTCCATCAGCTTGGCGTCGCGGAACAGGCGCCCGACCGGGGCATCCTCCAGATAACCCGCCCCGCCAAAGGCCTGCACGGCCTGCGTCGCCTGCTCCATGGCGCGCTCGGCGGCAAACAACACGCAGGCGGCTGCGTCCTGCCTCGTGACCTGACCGCGATCGCAGGCGGCCGCGACTGCGTAGACATAGGCGCGCGAGGCGTTCATGGCGGCGTACATGTCCGCGATCTTGGCCTGCATCAGCTGGAAGTCGCCGAGCTTCTGGCCGAACTGCTTGCGCTCATGCATGTATGGCATGACTTCGTCGAGACAGGCCGCCATGACGCCGATGCATCCGCCGGAGAGCACCACCCGCTCATAATCGAGGCCGGACATCAGCACGTTGACGCCCTTGCCCTCCTCGCCCAGCACGTTGTCGAACGGCACCTCGCAGTCCTCGAAGATCAGTTCGCCCGTGTTGGAGCCGCGCATGCCCATCTTGTGGAAGGGCTCGGAAGTGGAAAAGCCCTTCATGGCCTTCTCGACGATGAACGCCGTCATCCCGCGCGGTCCGGCATCCGGGTCGGTCTTGGCGTAGACCACCAGCGTGTCGGCGTCCGGGCCGTTGGTGATCCAGTATTTCGTGCCGTTGAGCCGGTAGTGGTCGTTGCGCTTTTCGGCGCGCAACTTCATCGAGACGACGTCTGACCCCGCTCCCGCCTCCGACATGGCGAGCGCCCCGACATGCGCGCCGGAGATCAGGCCCGGCAGATATTTACGCTTCTGCTCCGGCGTTCCGTTGAGGCGGATCTGGTTGACGCAGAGATTGGAGTGCGCCCCGTAGGACAGCGATACGGACGCCGATGCGCGGGCGATTTCCTCAACCGCGACGGTGTGCGCCAGATAGCCCAGCGCCGTCCCGCCATATTCTTCCTCGACGGTCAGGCCGAGCAGGCCGAGATCGCCCATCTCGCGCCACAGTTCCATCGGGAACTTGTTGGTGCGGTCGATCTCGCCAGCCATCGGCGCGACGCGCTCCTGCGCCCAGCGGTGCACCATCTCGCGCAGCGCCTCGATATCCTCTCCCAATGCGAAATTCATGCTGGCTGTGAACATGCAAGATCCTCCCTTTAGGATTTGATATCCGCAAGCGCGGTCATGGGCAATCGCGGGCCGCCGCCCTGCCGCCCGCTTGCCGCAAACAGTGCGGCATTCGATCACGTTCGCGTAATGCGGTTCATCCGGCGGCGTTTCCTGCTAGTTTGCCCGCGGCGGGGGCAATTCATTCGAGGACTCATTCAAGCATGCATAAATCGATCGCGGCCTTGAGCGCGCTCATCTTCTGCTTGGCGGCGGCCACCCCCGGCCAGGCCGCCAATGTACTCAAGTTCGCCGCAGCCCAGGCGATCAACTGGCGCGGCGAGGTCATCAATATCGAGCCGCTTTCCGGCTTCTACAAACGACAGTTCTTCAAGGGAATCTGGACCGGCAACAAGGGCCTGAGCCGCAGGGGCGAGGAGCTGATCGCCGTGATCGGCACCGCCGGCGCAGACGGGCTGGACCAGCGCGACTATCTCGGCGCGCTGCCGGCCGACCCCGCCAGCCTTGCCGGCGACGATCTGTCCGCGCTTGAACTTTATCTTTCGCAGGCGGCGCTGCATTTCAGCCGCGACCTTTTCGCCGGCCGCACCACGCCCTCGATCAGCGAGCCGGACATCGTCATCGCGCGCAAGCAGCTCGACACCGTGGCGCTGCTCGGTTCGATGAACAAGAACGGCGTCACCAGCGTCATCGACCAGTTGCGCCCGGCGCAGAGACAATACCGGGCGCTGCGCGACCTGCTGGCGCGAACGGACGACCCGGCGAAGCGGCGCAAGATCATCGTCAACATGGAACGCTGGCGCTGGCTGCCGCGCGATCTGGGCGACACCCATGTGCTGGTGAACGTGGCCGCGTTTGAAATGCTGACCGAGTCGGGCGGCAAGACCATCGACCGGCGCAAGGTGATCGTCGGCGAGGAGTTTCACAA